>CAZFHQ010000065.1:0-4809 GCA_964519325.1 uncultured Clostridium sp. | reverse complement strand
TGTATTTGGCGTAGAGCCGCCGAACTTTGTCGAGCTGCAGGTGACCAAGACCGATCCCGGCTTTAAGGGCGACACCGCCACCAACGTGACAAAGCCGGCTGTGCTGGAGACCGGCGCCGAGGTCAAGGTGCCGCTGTTCATTGACGAGGGTGAGATGATCCGCATCGACACCCGCACCGGCGAATATATGGAGCGCGCATAAACTGCCGGTTTTATTCCAATACTGTTGATGAAAAAGGAGGGTTTCCCTATGACAAACCTGGAAAGAGTTGCATATATCCGCGGCCTGATGGAGGGCCTGGAGCTGGACGCTGACAAGAGCGAGGTCCGTGTGATCAACGCGGTGGTCGAGCTGCTGGAGGATCTGGCCCTGTCAATTGAGGATCTGGAAACAGAGCACGAGGAAATGGCGGACCTGCTGGAGACGGTGGACGATGACCTGGCAAGCCTGGAGGACGACTTCTACGGTGAGGACGAATATGGCTGCTGCGAGGAGGACGGGGATGCGTACTACTACGAGGTGACCTGCCCCACCTGCGGCGAGACGATCTGCCTCTCGGAGGACGTTGTGGCGGATGGCCAGATGGACTGCCCGAACTGCGGCGAAAGCCTGGAGTTTGACCTGGACAACGTGGAAGAAGAATGTGACTGCGGCTGCGGCCACGACCACGACAACGAATAAGCGGCCGAGTTTGCATCGGGTTTGCGTGATTCCGCTGTGCTTTGCAGCGGAATTTTTATGCTAAATCCGCAGGCGGCCCAGCGGAATGGGGCGAGATCATGGAGCAAAAACGGAATTTCCAGCGGGAGCTGGAGCGGATCCTGCAGGAAACGGAGCGGGCAGGCGCGGCGCCTGCCCTGCTGCTCCATAGCTGCTGCGCGCCCTGCAGCAGCTATGTGCTGGAATATTTGTCCCGCTATTTTTCCATTACCGTGTTTTATTACAACCCGAATATTTACCCCAGCGAGGAATACCGGCGGCGGGTGGCGGAGCAGCAGCGGCTGATCCGGGAAATGGACTGTGTGCATCCAGTCTCCTTTGTAGAAGGGCCTTACGACACCGGTCGGTTCTATGCTATGGCCAAGGGGCTGGAGCAGGAACGGGAAGGCGGCGAACGGTGTTTTCGGTGCTATCGTCTGCGGCTGGAGCAGGCGGCGGCGCTGGCCAGGGCCGAAGGGTTTGACTACTTTACCACCACCCTGTCGATCAGCCCCCACAAAAACGCGGCCAAGCTCAACGAGATCGGGGAGGAGCTGGCGGCGGTTTATGGCGTGCGCCACCTGCCGGCGGATTTTAAGAAAAAAGAGGGCTATCAGCGTTCCATCGCCCTGTCGCGCGAATTTGGCCTGTACCGGCAGGATTACTGCGGGTGCGTTTTTTCCCAGCGGGAAGCGGCGGCGCGCCAGAAACCGGCGGAATAAGCAAAACGAAAACAGGTGACGGAAGTTCCCGTCACCTGTTGCTTGTTTGTTTAGTCTTTTTTTTCGCCGCGGGCCTGCTTGAGGATTTCCGGCTCCTCGCCGATCTGCAGGTTGGGCGGCGGCGCGTCGCCGACTTTTACCAGATCCCAATCAGCCTCCATTTGCAGCGGCAAATCGCTCTTTTCATCGCCTTTTTCAATTTCCGGCAGCTCCAGGGTGCCGTCGGCCAGCTTTTGGTCCATTTCTTCATACTCGGCCAGCGTCATCAGAAAATCTGTGGTATACAGGGTGGCGAACAGCTTGGCTTCTGCCAAAGAGAACGCCAGCAGGCCGGTGGTGTCGATGGTGTTATCCTCCTTGGCATATTTCTGCATCCGTTCCAGCTTGCCAGTCTCCATTTGCGTGTTGATCCGCTCCTGGATCTCGCTGGAGAGCTGGGCAATCATTTTTTTATCAAACATTCCAGAAACCTCCGTCTTTTCAAAATCCTTTTTGATTCTTCCCTATTTTACCACAAAGGCGGATGCGGTTCAAGTACCGGGCCTCTCTTTTGAAAAAATGAATCTTGTGTAAAATAATCTGCTTTTTCATTGAAGAAAACGTCAAACTATGATACAATAAACTGATTATTTTCAAAAAAGGAGCGATCATACCGTTGGCTGCCAGCAAAATTCGAGAACAAGAGATCCCCTCACGGGAACGCTGCGTCGAGCAGGTGGCAAACCTGATGTCCGTTCGGGCAAGGGGCGCGGCGCCTATGGCGCTGGTGCGCACCTATGGCTGCCAGCAAAATGTGGCGGACAGCGAAAAGCTGCGGGGGCAGTTACAGGAGATGGGCTTTTCCTTTACAGAGGATGAAACGGAAGCCGACCTGATTTTGTTCAACACCTGCGCCGTGCGGGAAAACGCCGAATTTCGGGTCTACGGCAATGTGGGGAACCTGAAAACCCTCAAGCGGGCAAAGCCGTCCCTTATCATCGGCGTGTGCGGCTGCATGATGGAACAGGCGCATGTGGCGGAAAAGATCCGCCAGAGTTATCCTTATGTCAGCCTGGTGTTCGGCACCCATGTGGTCCACAAGCTGCCGGAGCTGCTGTATCAGACGCTGACCTCCGGCAGGCGGGTGTTTTCCCGCGGGGATGACAGCGAGGACAAAACCATCGTGGAGGGGCTGCCCATCCATCGGGATCGGGATATCCGCTCATGGCTGACCGTCATGTACGGCTGTGATAATTTTTGTTCTTACTGTGTTGTGCCGTATGTGCGCGGGCGGGAGCGGAGCCGCACCCCGGAGGCGGTAGAGGAAGAATTTCGCGGCCTGGTGGCAGCGGGCTACAAGGAGATCGTCCTGCTGGGGCAGAACGTCAACTCCTACGGCAAAAAGCTGGACCCGCCGGTCAGCTTTGCCCAGCTGCTGCGGCGGCTGGACGCCATACCCGGCGATTACCGGCTCCGCTTTATGACGTCCCACCCGAAGGACGCCACCAGGGAGCTGATCGACACCATGGCGGAGAGCGCCCACATCTGCCACAGTCTGCATTTGCCCTTCCAGTCCGGCAACGACCGGATTTTAAAGGAGATGAACCGCCGGTATACCCGCGCGCAGTATCTGGAGCTGATCCGCTACGCCAGGGAGAAAATGCCCGATATCGCCTTTTCCAGCGACATTATCGTGGGCTTCCCCGGCGAAACCTACGAGGAATTTCGGGATACGGTGTCGCTGGTGGAGGAAGTCGGCTTTGCGTCCCTCTTTACCTTCCTCTACTCGCCGCGGGTCGGCACCCGCGCGGCGGAACTGGATGACCCTGTGCCAGCGGCGGAAAAGTCCCGCTGGTTCCAGGAGCTGCTGGCCGCCCAGGAGCAAACCGCCAGCCGGCTGGCCGATACCATCGTGGGTACGGTGCAGCGGGTGCTGGTGGAGGAAGTCAGCGAGAAGCGGGGCGCCCTCTGCGGCAAGACCGAGGGCAACCTTCACTGCGACTTCACAGGGCCGGCATCCCTCGTCGGCTCCTTTGTGCAGGTCAAGATCACCGAGTCCCACAACTGGATGCTCAAGGGCTGCCTGGCAGATGGGTAAAAATATGGATCTTGTTTTACAAAAAAGCAACATAAAACAGCAATTAGAAATTCAAAAATTTTGGAGGAATGAAACATGGATTTGATTCAACTGGCAAGAGAACTGGGCAAGGCAATTCAGCAGGACGAGCGGTATCTCCAGCTGCAAAAGGCAAAGCAGGCCAGCGACAACGACCAACGGTTACAGGAGCTGATCGGCGAATTTAACCTTAAGCGTATCGCCATCAACAACGAGGCCGCCAAGGATAACCGCAGCGAAGAAAAGCTCCAGCAGCTGAACACCGAGCTGCGCCACGTCTACGCGGAGATCATGAAGAACGACAACATGACCGCCTATAACGAGGCCAGGGAAGCCCTGGACGCGGTGATGAAGCGCCTCAACGCCATCATCGCCCTGAGCGCGGAGGGCGAGGACCCGGAGACCGCCGACCTGGATGAAAGCAGCTGCACCGGCTCCTGCTCCAGCTGCGCGGGCTGCCACTGATCACGGCTGTCTTTCATCAAGAAGCGCGCCGCTTGCGGGGCGCGTTCATCCTGAGCAAGCTGGAAGGGAGTGGCGGTTATGGCAGAGCTATCGCCGATGATGAAGCAATATTTCCAAATAAAAGAGCAGCAGCCGGACACCCTGTTGTTTTTCCGGCTGGGCGATTTTTACGAGCTGTTTTTTGACGACGCCAAAATTGCCTCCCAGGAGCTGAACCTGACTTTGACAGGGCGGGACTGCGGCCAGGAGGAGCGGGCGCCCATGTGCGGCGTGCCGTTCCACAGCTGCGAGAGCTACATTGCCCGTCTGGTGGCCAAGGGCTACAAGGTTTCCATCTGCGAGCAGATGGAGGACCCGGCGGAGGCCAAGGGGCTGGTCAAGCGCGACGTGATCCGCGTGATTACCCCCGGCACCGTGCTGGAAAGCAGTATGCTGGACGAGACGAAAAACAACTTTATCTGCGCTGTGGTCGTCAAAGGCAAGCGGGCAGGCGTTTGCTTTGCGGATATTTCCACCGGCGAGCTCCATGCCACCTGCCTGGAGGGCAGCGGCCTGGAAAGCCGGCTGGAAAATGAACTGGCCCGCTACGCCCCGCGGGAGCTGCTCATCAACAGCGAGGCGGTCCAACTGACGGGGCTGGCGCCGTTCCTCAAGGAAAAGCTCTCCGTTTCGGTGGAGTACCTGGAGGATCGGCACCTTCTGCCGGAGATCTGCGTTCCGCTGGTTCTGGAGCAGTTCCAGGCCGAGCGGCTGGAGGATCTGCACCTTGAGGGCCGGCAGGAGCTTGTGCGCGCGTTGGGCGGGCTGCTCCATTATCTGCGGCAGAC
>CAZFHQ010000064.1:0-7060 GCA_964519325.1 uncultured Clostridium sp. | reverse complement strand
CTCCCCGCCTGATCTTGCCGCGAGGAAAGCGCGCTGCCGTCTTACGCCTACGCCGCCTGTTGAAAAAGTTAGACATAACTTCCCAACACAAAGTCCATGTTGTCCATTTTCTGTTTCCTGAAAAGTCTATTGATCAGTTTATGCGAAATGATCGCGTTTTAATCGCTTTGGTTCCCCAATGCTGCCAACGTTTTCCGCACCAATTCAGCTCGCACAGCATCCCGCTGGTCAGCGGAAAGATTGCCGCCGTTGCGCAAGGACATGGTCGCCGGCTGGGTGTCAGTCAGCAGTTTGTTGACCGTATCATAAGAGATGCCGGTCAAAACCCCGGTGGAAATCCCCAGGCGCACATTGGAGATCAGCTTCATAAACTCATCTGAGCTGAGCATCCTGGCACTCTGAAGAATCCCAAGGGAGCGGGCGATCACATCCACCTGCTTGTTGTCGGCTGCCAGCTTTTTGCGGGCGGCGCGTTCCTGTTCCACCAGCTGCATGGTGATGGATTTCAGATTACTGATCGCCTCCGCCTCGCTCAGCCCCAGGGATACCTGGTTGGAAAGCTGATACAGCGCGCCCTCCGCTTCCGTTCCCTCGCCGTAAGTACCCCGCAGGGTCAGCCCCAGCTTGGAGAGATTGGTGGCGATCCGGTTGAGCTGCCCGCCGCTTTGCAGTGCCGGCAGATGCAGCATCACAGAAGCGCGCATTCCGGTACCCAGATTGGTGGGACACTGGGTCAAATAGCCCAGCTTTGTGTCAAAGGCAAAGTGGAGGGAAGTATTCAGCGCGTCGTCCAGCACGTTGGCGATCTGGTAAGCCTGCTCCAGCGCCAGCCCCTCCTGCATGGCCTGGATCCGCAGGTGATCTTCTTCATTGACCATGATAGACACGCTTTCATCCGGTGAAAGGAACAGCGCCCGACCTGTGTTCTTCGAGACAAATTCCGGACTGACCAAATGCCGTTCCACCATAGAGACCAGCTCCGTCTTGGTCAGGTCCTGCAATTCCACATACCGCAGCCCGTGGGAAATCGCGTCGCTGCTGTGCTCTACTGCCCGGCACACCGCCTGTTCCACCACGCGGGCCTGCTCGTCGCTCATGCGGCAGGGGAACGGGATCTTCGGCAGGTTCCGTGCCAGCCGCACCCTGGTGCTGATGACAACATCGCTCTCCGCGCCGCTTTTTTCCTGCCATTTTTTTACTTCTGCCATATGCTCCGCCTCCCTTTACTGCTCCAGTTCTTTGATCTGATCCCGCAGGACCGCCGCCTGCTCAAAGTTCTGCTCTGCAATGGCGGCTTGCAGCTGCTCCTTCAACTCCCTGATCTTCCGCTGCTCGGCCGTTTCCGTTTTTGCCTCGTCCTTTGTCACGGTCAGGTTGGTTTCCGGCATCACCTGCATCGACATCCCCGTTGGGATCTTCCCGTTATGGCAGGTGTTGCCATGGATCCGCTGCACCGAAGGCAGAAGCTGGTCGTGGAACACATGGTAACATTCCGCGCAGCCTACCTTGCCGCTCTGGGAAATATCCCGAAAGGAAGCGCCGCACACAGGACACCGCTTCACCGCTTCGGCCGCTGTTTCCTTGCCAAAAAAGCTGCCCAGCAGGCTGTTTAAGTTGAGAAATGGATTATAGAAATCCGGCATGGCCTGATAGCCCATCTTCTTTGCGCATTCCGGGCAAAGGTTATATTCTGACACCACACCGTTAATGTTTGTTTTAATTTGGGTGACCGCCTGTCGTTTTCCACAGGATTGACAAATCATAAGAACGCCTCCTCTAAAGCAATGTGATCAGCATGTTTTTAAACATGGCCGCCCGCAGTCCGTCCCGCTCCTCCTGGGGAACACCGGCAAAGGACTGGTCGGAAACCGCCGCCTCCATCACCCTGGAGACAGCCAGGTCAATGGTTCCCGTGTTCCGCAGATGGGCCAGGATTGTCCGGGCGCTGGCGCTGTCCAAACGGCTGCCGATAGAATTGATGATGTGCATCATCGCCGAGGACGCGTCCATGTAAACCCGCGTGATGCGGATGTAGCCGCCGCCGCCGCGCCGGCTCTCAATCCGGTAGCCCTGCTCCGGCGTGAACCGGGAGGTCAGCACATAGTTGATCTGGCTTGGCACACAGCCTATCGTATTAGCCAGCTCGTTGCGGCGGATCTCAGCGCAGCCATCGTCATCCAACAGCCCTAAAATATAGTTCGCAATGGAATCGCTTAGTTTCACTTGATCGTCACGCCCTTTACTTTGACTTTCTTTGACCTTTATTTGAGTATAACGGATTGGTCAGTCAAAGTCAAAGTCAATGATAGCCTGATTTTACTGGTTTATTGATGATTCTCTTTGATTTTCTTCAGTTTTCATTGATTTCCTACGATTTTTAAAAAATTTGACTTTTCTTTGACCATTATTCCATCCCGCAAAAAGCAACCGGAAGGCAGTCACAAAAGGGGCTCGTCCGCAATAGTATAGCAGTGTAAGCCAAACCGAAAGGAGGAAACCGACAATGTGTAACAATGAGTGCTCTTGGATCTTTATCCTCTTGATCATCATCCTGTTCTGCGGCAACGGCTTTGGCTGCGGCAACGGCTGCGGCTGCAACAACAACAGCTGTGGTAACGACTGCGGCTGCGGCTGCTAGTTTTCAGCTGAACGCAAAAAAGGGGCTGCGGGTGGTTCACCCGCAGCCCCTTTTGGCTGGTCCGCAAGCGCCGGCGGACACGCAGCGCAGGTTTACGTTCAGCAGGGCGCCTGTTTCACGCCCGCTTTTTCCAGCTGGATCCGCTCCAGATCCGCCGCGAAGAGCGACGGCGCCGGCGGTTCCCGACGGAACAGGTCGTCCAAAAATTCCGTACCGGCCTTCGTTTTAAAAACCGTCTCTCGCACCGATTCGATCCCCTCTTTGGAGGTATTCTCCTCAAAAATGTTGACGAGGAAATCCGCCTCCACCAGGATCTGATAATCCATGTGATCTATGGCGTTGTACTCATGGTGGTGGGCAATGAGGAAGCAGACCCGCTCAATGACTTCTTCGTCAAAGCCCAGCGGCGCAAGCAGGCCCCTGGCAATCGCCGGTCCTTCGATCTGCTGGTACTTACCGCCAAAAGCGTGATATTTTTCCTCGCTGACCCGGATGCCGATATCGTGGAGCACCGCCGCGATCTCCAGTGTCCGCAGCGTTTCTGCCGGCAGCCGTTCCGCTTCGCCAATACCCTTGGCAAAGGCATAGACCTTGAGCGCATGGTTGATCAGCTCCGGACAGCCATAATTATAGTCGATCATCGCGCGGATGACCTGGCCGATATTGGGTTGCATGGGGACGCCTCCTTTTTGATGTCTGTTTTTATTTTAGCCCCTTTCCGCAAAATTGTAAAGAAGTAAGCATTTACAAACTGGAAAAAACCTGCTATACTTAACCATAAGATTTGCAGGGGAACTCTACGGAGTTGAGAAGGTAAAACCTGACCCTTTGAACCTGTCGGTTAATACCGTGGTAGGGACGCAGATACAGATGAAAATCCGGAGCACAGCTCCCAACATTCGCCTGTCCCCCACGCGGGGGCTTTTCTTTTTGCAAATCAAATGTTCTAATGTTCTAAAGGAGTTACGACGATGCACACCGCACTTACGATTGCCGGCTCAGATTGCAGCGGCGGCGCTGGGATTCAGGCTGACCTGAAAACCTTTGCCGCCCACGGCGTTTACGGCATGAGCGCTATCACCGCTGTGGTGGCGGAAAACACCTGCCGCGTCCTGCAAATTCAGGACATTTCCCCGCAGGTGATCCAATCGCAGATCACCGCCGTGTTTGAGGATATTCCCGTCAATGCGGTCAAGGTGGGGATGCTTTCCGGCACGGAGACGATGGCCGCCGTTGCTGCCAGCCTGCGGCAGTACGCGCCGCGCCATGTGGTGATCGACCCGGTGATGGTGGCAAAGGGCGGCTGCTCCCTCATGCGGCAAGCGGCCCTGGAAACGCTGGTCCGAGAAATAATCCCGCTGGCCACGGTTCTGACGCCCAATCTTCCGGAAGCGGAGGAAATCACCGGAAAAACCCTGGCCACCGCCGATCAGCTGCGGGACGCCTGCAGGGAAATCCACGCCATGGGCGCCGATTTTGTCCTGCTCAAGGGCGGCCATTTAGCGGCGGACCGGGACGCGGAGGACCTGCTGTTTGACGGCAAGGACTTTTTCACCTACACCGCAAAGCGCGTCCCCACCAAAAACACCCACGGCACCGGCTGCACGTTTTCGTCAGCCATCACCGCAAATCTGGCTTTGGGTAAGCCTGTACCGGAAGCTGTCGCGCTGGCAAAGGACTACATCACCACCGCCATCGCCCACGCCTTGCCGCTGGGCAAGGGCCACGGCCCTACCCATCATTTTTACAACGTTTACAAGCATGGTTTGGCATAACCCGATCTAAGGAAGCAATAAAATATCCGTCCCCGCTGGGGCCACAACAGAAAAGAGGAATGTATGATGCAATACGCTACACAAATGGAAGCCGCCAAAAAAGGCGTCGTTACCCCGCAAATGGAGATCGTTGCCCAGAAAGAGCAGATGGACGTGCAGAAGCTGCGGGAGCTGGTCGCGTCCGGCCGGGTTTGTATTCCGGCGAACATCCACCACACCGCCCTGAGCCCGGAGGGCATCGGAGAAGGGCTCAAGACAAAAATCAACGTCAACCTTGGCATCTCCGGCGACATGAACAATTACTGCGCCGAAATGGAAAAGGTCAAGCTGGCTATCCAATATAAAGCGGAAGCCATTATGGACCTCTCCAATTACGGAAAGACCAATACCTTCCGCACCGAGCTGGTCAACACCTGTCCGGCGATGATCGGCACTGTGCCGATGTACGACGCTATCGGCTATTTTGAAAAGAACCTGTTTGAAATCAAAGCAAAGGATTTTCTGGAGGTTGTGGAAGCCCACGCCAAAGAAGGCGTCGACTTTATGACCATCCACGCCGGCATCAATAAGCGGGCCGTGGAGTGCTTTAAGCGCAGCCAGCGGCTGACCAATATCGTCTCCCGCGGCGGCTCTCTCCTGTTTGCCTGGATGGAAACCACCGGCAACGAGAACCCGTTCTACGAATATTACGATGAAGTGCTGGAGATCCTCCGCAAGTACGACGTTACCATCAGCCTTGGCGACGCCCTCCGCCCCGGCAGCATTCACGACAGCACCGACGCCGGCCAGATCAGCGAGCTGATCGAGCTGGGCGACCTGACACAGCGCGCCTGGGACAAGGACGTGCAGGTGATGGTAGAAGGCCCTGGCCACATGGCGCTCAACGAGATCGCCGCCAACATGCAGATTGAAAAGCGCCTGTGCCACGGCGCGCCCTTCTATGTCCTTGGCCCGCTGGTCACCGACATCGCCCCCGGCTATGACCACATCACCTCGGCCATTGGCGGCGCCATTGCCGCCACCTACGGCGCTGACTTCCTCTGCTACGTCACGCCGGCGGAGCACCTGCGCCTGCCGGACGTGGACGATGTAAAGGAGGGCATCATCGCCTCCAAGATCGCTGCCCACGCCGCCGACATCGCCAAGGGCGTTCCAGGCGCGCGGGATATTGACAACAAGATGAGCGACGCCCGCCGCCGCATCGACTGGGAGGAGATGTTCTCCTATGCCATCGACAGCGAAAAGGCGCGCAAATACTTCGAGAGCGCGCCGCCGAGCGACAAGCACACCTGCACCATGTGCGGCAAAATGTGCGCCATGCGGACCACCAACATGATTCTGGAGGGGAAAGAGTTTGCGCTGCGCCCAGACCAAAAATAAACCGGACTACACCCTATATTTGGTGACAGACCGCACCCTGATGACCGCCAACACGCTGGAAGAAGCGGTGGAGCAGGCCATTGACGGCGGATGCAGTATGGTTCAGCTGCGGGAAAAAGACCTGACCGCGCGGGAGTTTTACGAAGCCGCCTGCCGGCTGCGCGCCCTGACCAGAGCGCGCAATGTCCCGCTCATCATCAACGACCGGCTGGACATTGCCCTGGCTGCCGGCGCTGACGGCGTCCATCTGGGTCAAAAAGACCTCCCCTGCAGGGAAGCCCGCAGACTGCTGGGAGAAGATTTTCTCATCGGCGTTTCGGCAGCCACCGTAGCGGAAGCGAAGCAGGCCCAGGCGGACGGCGCCGACTATCTTGGCGTGGGGGCTATGCACGTCACCGCCACCAAGACGAACACCCGCCCTGTCACGCCGGCGCTGCTGGCAGAAATCAAAGCCGCCGTTTCCATCCCTGTGGTGGCCATCGGCGGCATCCATGCGGGGAATCTCAGTGAATTGCGGGGGACCGGCATCGACGGCGTCGCTGTAGTTTCCGCGATTTTAGCGCAGCCGGACATCACCGCCGCAGCCAAAACAATGCGGCAGAAAACCGAGGAAACACGCCATGGTTGAGTTGCATTTTCTGGGAGCCATTTTCGATTTGGACGGCACACTGCTGGACTCGAACCATGTGTGGTCGGACATTGACGTGGAATTCCTGCGCAGGCGCGGGATCGCTCCCGTACCGGAGGGCTACAGCGAAGCGCTGGCTCCCCTCAGCTTCCGGCAGACGGCGGAGTACACCATCGAATATTTCCATCTGGATGAATCGCCGGAGGACATCATGCGCGAGTGGAACCAAATGGCGATCGAAGCCTACAGCCACCAGGTGCAGCTGAAGCCCCATGCCAAAGAATACCTGCAAGCGCTGCGGGAGAAGGGCGTGCGGCTCGGCGTCTGTACGGCGCTCTCGAAAAAACTGTATCTGCCGGCGCTGCAAAACCACGGCATTTTTGACTGGTTTGACGCCATTGTCAGCACAGATGACGTGAACAAGAGCAAGCACTGCCCGGAGCCTTATTTGCTCACGGCGGCCCGGCTTGGGCTAAACCCGCGGGACTGCATGGTATTTGAGGACATCCCGGCGGGCGTTACCGGCGCTTTGCAGGCCCATATGCAGGTTTGCGGCGTGTATGACAAGGCCAGCCAAAAGAGCGTCGCGCAAATGAAAACGCTGGCCCACCACTTCATTTACGATTTTGGCGAACTGCT
>CAZFHQ010000063.1:0-7159 GCA_964519325.1 uncultured Clostridium sp. | reverse complement strand
TAGCCCTGCATCCGCTTGTAGCGGGCAATGGCGTCGCTGCCCACGGTACAGTAGCTATGGCCGATGTGGGCCTTACCGGAGGGATAATAAATTGGCGTGGTGATATAAAATGTTTTTTTGTCCATGTTGATTTGCCCCTTTATCAAAAATGTGTATGCTTTGCGTTGGGAAAGTTTTGATCAAACCTTTTCAAAGGTTTGCGGTTTCCAAAGGCGGCGCCTTTGGCCGTCCTCCGCGGAGGACAAAACCCCTTTACGATCCAAAAGATCAGGCGGGGAGGCCAAACAATCCAGCGGGCTGTTTGACCGCGGGGAGCCCATCAGGGGGTTCCCCGTTATGCGTTATACAGGAATGCGCGCAGCAGCTCGATGTTCTGCGGGAGGTCCGGCACCAGCACCATAGCGCCCGCGGGGGTGGTATAGTCGTAATAGGTGCCTTCGCTGGGTACCGACATGGTTTCCGCGTCGCTCATTTTGGAGAAGGACATGGCAAACCGGATGAATTCCAGGTAAGAAAGATTTGTGGTCAGGTTGGGCATCATCTTGTAAGCGATCCCATACATGGTAAAGGGGTCGCGGGATTTCAGCTTGGTGAACATAGCGGCCACCACCTGGCGCTGACGGGTCGTGCGGCCAAAGTCGCTGTCCAGCTTGCGCATTCGGGCAAAGTACAGGGCGTTTTGGCCGTTGAGCAGGTTGACGCCTTCGACCGCGCCTACATTTTTCCAGTCGTTGATAAACTCTGCCTCCGCCGCCGTCATGGTGACCTCAATGCCGCCCATAGCGTCGATGATCTCTTCAAAGCCGTCAAAGTTTGTCTCCAGGTATTTGTTGACATCAATGCGGAAATTGTTCTCGATGGTTTGCATCAGCAGTCCGGCGCCGCCGTAGCTGTAAGCAGCGTTGAGCCGGTCCTTGCCATAGCCGGGGATCTCCACATAGAGATCCCGCAGGAAGGAAACGATCTTCATCGAGCCGGTGCTGCTGTCCAGCGAGATCACCATCATCGTATCAGAGCGCCCGTCAGTGCCGTCCTGGTTGCTGTCCGCGCCGATGACCAGCACGTTCATCACGCTGCTGTCCTGCATCACCGCAATGCCGGCTACCTCATCCGGCGTTTGGACATATTGGTCGGTGTCCACCTTTTCCACGTTGAGGCGGCCGAAGAGCAGCCCCACCAGCACCAGCAGCGCGACCAAAATGGCCGCCAAAACAGAGCCGATCCAGATCAGCGCTTTTTTCCAGCCCTTCATTTTCTTTTTTGGCTGATTGCCGCGGGCGGCAGGCTGTTGCTTTTTGCCGCCCTTTTGCTGCTTTGGCGTGTAGGTCGTGGTGCGCTTGCGCCGCGTGCCGCTGTCAGAATAAATATCTTCCACATAATGATAGCGGTCGGTCGGGTCATCCCAGCCGGTTTGCTGCGGCTTGCTGTTGCTGCTGATATCCCGGTTGGAGTCGCGGTGGTTGTTTTGATTGTTCTTCGCCATAGATTCCCTCTCTTTCCTGCTTTTTGTAATGGGACTTTCCCGTGTTCGCACGGGAATTCCAGATTTTTCAAAAAAAGTAATACACTTTATTGTATGATAAAAGACGAAATCTGTCAACTCATGGATGGGGTTGCGCTTTGTTTTTAGAAACGTTACAATGATAGTATGGAAAAAAGGAGGGCTGTTTATGTCAAAAAAGAAAAAACCTGCCGCCAAAAAGAAAACTGCCGGCAGCTTCACGCCCATTTGGGTGCGGGTCGTGGCCATTGGCTGCGCCGCTTTGCTCCTGGCCACGGCGGTGCCTCTGGTTTGGATCTTCCTCCGGTAACAAAAGGGCGCGCGGCAGCGTGTGCAAAAGCAGGGCCAGTTTCTGTGAATTCGGCTGAATCCACAGGAGATACCTTGCTTTTTTCCAGGAAAAGCGATAAAATCAGGATAGTACAAGCTGTGAAAAGCCCCGCTCCAAACGCTGCTGGCGGGGCTATTATTTCGGGACGCAAACGCGTTCCCAGGAGGGATTTGATGAAGCAATTAATGTTGGGCAACGAGGCGGTGGCCCGCGGCCTTTATGAAGCCGGCGTCCGGGTGGTTTCCAGTTATCCCGGCACCCCAAGCACCGAAATTACGGAATCTGCCGCAAAATATGACGAGATCTACTGCGAGTGGGCGCCCAATGAAAAGGTGGCCGCTGAGGTGGCGGCCGGCGCGTCTTTTGGCGGGGTGCGTTCGTTTTGCGGCATGAAGCACGTTGGCTTGAATGTGGCGGCCGACCCGCTCTATACCATGTCTTATATCGGCGTGAGCGGCGGCGTTGTGGTTGGTGTGGCGGACGACCCCGGGATGCACTCCTCGCAAAATGAGCAGGACTCCCGCAACCACGCCATCGGGGCCAAGCTGCCTATGCTGGAGCCGTCTGATTCAGCGGAATGCTGCGCGTATACCAAGCTGGCGTATCAGCTCTCAGAGGAGTTTGACACGCCGGTCCTTCTGCGGCTGACGACCCGGGTGGCCCATTCCTGCGGGATCGTGGACACAGCGGGGCGGGTGGAGCCGGCGCAAAAGCCCTATGTAAAGGATCAGGCCAAAAATGTGATGCTGCCCGCCTTTGCCCGCCCCAAGCATGTGCTGGTGGAGGAGCGGACGAAAAAGCTGGCAGCCTGGGCCGAGGAATGTCCCATCAATACGGTGACGGACAACCACAGCAAAATCGGCGTGATCACCTCCGGCATTGCCTACCAGTATGCCAGGGAGGCCTTGGGGGATTCCGTTTCTTATTTAAAGCTGGGGATGGTCCATCCGCTGCCGGTCAACCTGATCCGGGACTTTGCCGGCAAGGTGGAGCAGGTTTATGTCATTGAAGAATTAGACCCGGTGATTGAGAATTTCTGCAAGCGCAATGGGGTTCCGGTGATCGGCAAGGAGCTGTTCCCGCTCTGCGGTGAGCTTTCGCAAAAGCTGATTGCAAAGCTGATGCTCGGCAAAAAAACCGAGCCGGTCGCGCTGGAACAGCCGATCCCCGTCCGGCCGCCGGTCATGTGCAGCGGCTGCCCGCACAGAGGCGTGTTTTACACCCTGAAGAAGGAAAAGGTTTATGTCAGCGGAGATATTGGCTGCTACACGCTGGGCGCTTCCGCGCCGCTGAACGCCATGGACACCAACATCTGCATGGGTTCGTCTATTTCGTCGCTCCATGGCTTTAACAAAGCGATGGGCTCTGCGGGAGAGAAAAAGGCCGTGGCGGTGATCGGGGATTCCACTTTTATCCATTCCGGCATCACCAGCCTGATCGACATCGCTTATAACAGGAGCAATTCCGTGGTGATCATCCTGGATAATTCCATTACCGGCATGACCGGCCACCAGGAGAACCCCACCACCGGCAAAACCATTCGCGGCGAGGTGACGGCGGCGGTAGATTTGGAAGCCCTGTGCCATGCGGTTGGCATCCGGCGGGTGCGGGTGATCGACCCCTATGATTTGAAAGAAACCCGCACGGTGCTGCGGGAGGAGCTGGCGGCGGAGGAGCCGTCTGTCATCATTAGCCGGCGGCCGTGTGTGCTGCTCAAATATGTGAAGCATAACCCGCCGATGACGGTGATTCCGGACAAATGCGTTGGCTGCAAGGCTTGTATGGGTATCGGCTGTCCCTCCATCAGCCTGCGGGACGGCAAAGCGGGTATTGACGCGACCCAGTGCGTGGGCTGCGGCGTCTGCGCCAGCCTGTGCGGCGCCAAAGCAATTGTGGGAACGGAGGGAAACGTATGAGCGATTCTGTCAAAAGTATTCTGATCGTCGGTGTGGGCGGGCAAGGCACCCTGCTCGCCAGCCGTGTGCTGGGCAGCACGATGCTCAAGCGCGGCTACGATGTCAAGGTCTCAGAGGTACACGGCATGAGCCAGCGCGGCGGCTCGGTGGTGACCTATGTCCGCTTTGGCAGTGAGGTGGCTTCGCCGGTTATCCTGGAGGGGGAAGCGGATATCATCTTGGCCTTTGAGCAGTTGGAGGCCGCGCGCTATGTCTCCTGCCTGAAGAAGGATGGCACAATCATTGTCAACACCCAGCAGATCGACCCGATGCCGGTAGTCACCGGTGACATGGACTATCCCCAGGGGCTGATCGAATCCATTCGGGCAAAGGGCTGCAGCGTGCTGGCTTTGGACGCGCTGTCGCTGGCACAGCAGGCCGGCTCGCCCAAGGCGGTCAATGTGGTGATGATCGGCGCCATGGCCAAATATCTGGAGCTGGACAAAGAGAGCTGGCTGGAGTCGGTCAAAGCGACGGTGCCGCCAAAATTCCTGGATTTGAACGTGAGGGCCTTTGAGCTGGGCTATCACGCGGAATAGAGCAAAACAACAGGCGGAAAGCAATGCGCTTTCCGCCTGTTTTACGTTGATCTGTTCTGTTGGTTTTTCTGGTGATCCTACCCACACGGCGGTGCGTGGCCGCGCTGGGGCTGGCTTATTGCTTTTTGGCATGGATAAAGTCGACGCCCAGCTCGTAGGGATGGAACACAATGCCGGAGACGCCTTTGGCAGCGGCATAATAGCGGTTCTCAAAATAAATCGGGTAAAAAATGGCGTTGTCGCTCAAATACCGCTCCGCCTGTTGGCAGCGCTCCAGAACGGTTGCCGCGGAAGAACCGGCGGGGATCTCCAAGAGGGCGTCATAATCGGCGTCCTGCAGAAAGGCCGGATTGACAGCGCTGCCCGAGCAGAATAGGGAAAGCAGGGCGAGCGGGCCTTCCGCCTGGGCGCGGAGCGCGGTGAGGGCAATGTCATAGTCGCCGGACTGGACCCGCTGCGCCAGTTCTTCCTCCGGCAGCGGCTCCATGTTGTAGTAGTGGCCAAGCGACGCGTTCCAGCTGGTGATCATCTGGTTTGCCATCCGAACGGCGTTATCGTCGTCCGGACACAGCACGGTGACGGCGGGCGCCTGTTTCGCGTCGGCAGCGGCTGCGGCGTCGGGGTCTGCTTCCAGATAAAAGCCGGTGGCGGCGGCGTCCCGGTAAGAGCTGCCGTTCAGCACGGCAGAGGGCGGCACGATGGCGTCGGCGGCCGCTGCGCCTGTGGGGAGAAAGGACAGCAGGGCTTGCCGGTCCAGCGATTGGAGGAACAGCCGCCGGACAGCGGCGTCCGCCATGGCCTGGGACTGGGTGTTAAAACACAGCCCCCAGGTGGTATCGCAAAAACTGGCCAGGGTGTACGTTTCTGCTTCCGCGGAGGCTGCCTGCGCCGCGGTGAGGGCGGCCGCGTCGGTCGTGCCGTCAGAGAGAAGGGTTAGGGCGTTCTCGCCGGAGGACGACGCGATCGTCAGCGTTAACCGGGAGGAGGCAGCAGCGGTTTCTCCCACATAGGTGGGGGAGCGGACCAGGTTGATATAGGAGCCGTGTTCCCAGGAATAGATGTTTTCCATAGAGAATGGGCCGTTACTCAGAATATGTTGGGAGTCCGTGCCATATTTGCCGCCGGTGCTTTCAAAGTAGGTTTGATTACAGGGCATGAATGGCGTTGTGGCGGCAAGGGCGGGGAAGTCCGCGCTGCTATATTCCAGTTCGATCAGCAGGGTGTGGTCGTTTTGGGCAGTGACGCCTAATGCGCTTGTGTCCAGCTGGCCTTGCTGGATCGCCCTGGCGTTTTTGATGCAGAACAGCGGCTGGCAGGTGGAGGAGCCGGTGGACGGGTCTAATGCCCGCTGAAAGGCATAGACAAAATCCGCTGCCGTGACCGGCGTTTCATCTGACCAGCGGGCGTCTGTCCGCAGATAAAAGGTATATGCTGTGCAGCTGCTGTTTGCTTCCCAGCGCTCCGCAACGCCGGGGACAGGGGCGCCGGTTTCGTCCAGGCGGGTCAGCCCCTCAAACAGCGCCTCTACAACGACCCGCGCGTTGGCGTCGGCGGCAACCTGGGGGTCCAGCGTGACAGGCTCCCCCGATAATTGATACACGAGCTCATCGCCGCCGCTGACGCTGCATCCGGCGGCAGCCAGAGGAAGCAGGAGGGTTAAGGATAAGAAAAAAGCAAGCAGCCGTTTCATAAATCATTCCTTTCTGTTCGGTCATGGCGTTTGCGTACCCTTTTATTGTAGCATGCCCTGTGCGCGATTGCAACTGAACGGAGCGGAGGAGAACGCCTTGTCAGGCGATTTTCTTGTTGGCAGGTAACTTTTATCCAATGGATGCAAAAATTAATTTCCGCTCTGTTTGGCGGGGCAAAAGGAGTGCCTCTGTGCGGCAGACGCGCTTGGCCGGAGCGGTTGACACTGCCCCGTTCCTGTGGTAACGTAAAGACAGAAAGCAGGTGGAAGTATGTTTGAAGCAGAAGTAAAACAATTACAGGCAATGATCGACGCCAGCCATCAGATTGTGTTTTTTGGCGGGGCGGGGGTGTCCACAGAAAGCGGGATCCCCGATTTCCGCAGTGCGGACGGTATTTATCATCAGGAATGTCAGTATTCGCCGGAAGAAGTGGTGAGCCACAGCTTTTTTCTGCGGAACACGGAAGCGTTTTACGCGTTTTACAAAGAAAAAATGATGTGCCTCGATGCAAAGCCGAATCCGGCGCACAAAAAGCTCGCGGAATTGGAGCAGGCGGGGAAGCTCTCCGCCGTGGTGACGCAGAACATCGACGGGCTGCACCAGGCGGCAGGCAGCAAGCGGGTCTATGAGCTGCACGGCAGTATCCATCGAAACTACTGCATGAAATGCCATGCGTTTTATGACGCGGAATATGTGAAGCGATATGATGGCGTGCCGAAATGCGAAACATGCGGCGGCACCATCAAACCGGACGTGGTGCTGTATGAGGAGCCGCTGGACAGCGCCGTGATCGAGGGGGCGGTTCGGGCTATTTCCGGCGCGGATATGCTCATCATCGGCGGGACGTCTTTGGTGGTGTATCCGGCGGCGGGGTTCATCGACTATTTTTCCGGCAAGTATCTGGCGGTCATCAACAAGTCGGAGACCAGCCGCTCCGTGCGGGCAGACCTGACCATCTCCGCGCCGATTGGCCAGATTTTGGGACAAATTCAGGTGCGGTAAAAAGAACGATTACCGTGGTTTCCGGATGACACAATGGATGCGAAAGCCCTTCTGAATCTCGTAGCGCTCCAATCGCAGGCCGCTGAGGATGCAGAGACTTTGGAGATCACTGCGGGTGTAGCAGTGGACGTCGCCTTTTT
>CAZFHQ010000062.1:0-7452 GCA_964519325.1 uncultured Clostridium sp. | reverse complement strand
ATATTCTCAATGGTCGCGCCGCGGAATTTATAGATGCTCTGGTCGTCGTCGCCCACCACGCAGATGTTGCCGTGCTTTTGGGAAAGAAGTTGGACAAACACATACTGGGCGTGGTTGGTGTCCTGGTATTCGTCCACCATGATGTAGCGGAATTTATTTTGATAATACTCCAGCACATCCGGGTTCTGCCGCAGCAGCGCCACCGCGTGGAACAGCAGGTCGTCAAAATCCATGGCGTCGGCTTCCCGCAGGCGGGACTGATACATGGTATACGCCTTGGCGATCTGGGCCAGGCGGTAGTCGCTGCCGGCCCGTCCGGCAAAGTCTTTGGGCGATTCCAGCTGATCCTTGGCCCGGGAGATCTCGTGAAGCACAGACTTGACCGACAGGCTCTTTTCGTCGATGCGCAGCGCTTTCAGGCAGTCCTTCATCAGGCGCTTGCTGTCGTCTGTGTCATAGATGGTAAAGTGGCTGGTAAAGCCCAGCCGTTCCCCGTCCCGGCGGAGTATTCTGGCGCAGGCGGCGTGGAAGGTGGAAGCCCAGATCTCCCCGCCCTCCTCGCCCAGCATGGCGCAGAGCCGGTTTTTCAGTTCGCCGGCGGCCTTGTTGGTGAAGGTGATGGCCAACACCTGCCACGGCCGGCAGGGGTTCACCGCCAGCTTGCGCGCCAGCTCCTCCGGCAGCGGCGTGCCGTCCTCCACATGGCGGCGCAGTGCCGCGGCCGCTGTCTCCCACTCCTCCGCGGGGCAAAAGAGCTGGTCGCTGTGGTAGCTGTTGCCGTTGCGGATGATATTGGCGATCCGGTTGACCAGCACAGTGGTTTTGCCGCTGCCGGCGCCTGCCAGGATGAGCAGAGGGCCTTCCGTTTGGAACACGGCCTGGCGCTGCATCTCATTCATGCGGGCAAAATCCCGTTCCAGCGCGGCTTTTCGTAAGGTGATAATCTCGTTTTGCATGTTCATTCCACACCGCCACTTTCCAGTAATTCATTCTATTATAGCATAAAAAAGAAAAGTGCGCAAATGGTGGATGATGCGCGGGCGAGGACATGGCGCCGTGTTTGAAAAAAGCACAAACCACCAGAAAAAGATAGAAAACGGTATTGCATATTTTTTTGAAAAAAATTATAATAGAAATAATAGTACCGGAAACGAAATGATACCATTTTAAATTAGACTTTGTGATTTTGAAAAAGAGGAGATGCGAAGCGTGAGCGAGGCAATGGACAATATCAAAAAATGGGCGGAGGAAATGGAAGGGTATGAGCCGGTCTCCTGGGATATGCTGCCTCAGATCTATCTTTACATGGATCAGGTGATCACCTATATGGAGGGCCACCTGAAGCCGTTTGAGGCGGAGGACGGCACCAAGCTGCTGACCTCCAGCATGATCAACAACTATGTCAAGGGCAACGTGCTGCCCCGTCCGGAGCAGAAAAAATATTCGGCGGAGCATCTGGCCATCCTGACCGTTATCTGCCTGCTCAAGCCAGTGATGTCGATCCCGAATATCTCGTATATGATCCACCGGCAGATGCACCGCTACAACAAGGGGCGGCTATACAACATGTTCTGCAAGACCCAGGCCTCCGCCCTCAAGGAGGTTTGCGAACGGGTGGAGCAAATGTCGGAGCGCAGCGAGAATGAAATGATCCGGCTGGCGGTGGAGCTTTCTATGGAGGCAAACGCGCGGCGCATTGCCGCGGAGAAAATCGTCAACGAGCTTTCCGCCCAGAACAAGCACGCCGACGCCGAAAACAAGGCAGACGGGCAAAACGGCTGAAACAGCCAAAGGTAGCGGCGCTACGATAGAGCATACCAAAACAGGAACACCGACCAAAGCTCTGTGGGGGCTTTGGCCGGTGTTTTCGCGCGGCGGTCAGGAGAGGACCTGCGGCGACATTTCCTGTCCTTCGCTGGTAATAGAGGCTGAGACTTCTACCGTATAGGTGCAGCGGGGCAGCAGGCTGCGCCATTGCGCCTGGTTTGCCTTCCACCACGCGGTCTGCTGGTGCAGCAGCGCGCTGGAAAAGCCCGCCACATCTATCTGCTGCCGGATGGTTGCTTCCAGGGTGTCTGTAACAATGGCCCTGATGCTTTCTGAAGCGGCCTCCTGCAGCGCTGTCAAATCATCTTCGGTAAGCTGCTCGGTCAGCGGCCGGCTCAGCTCATCCAGGTTCATCTCGCAGCTGAGGGCAAGGGTAAAATGGGGGACGCCGTCCCGTATCTCAGCGGTCGTGCCGCAGTCCGACCGCACAATGCTGAGGGTGGCGTCCGCGCCGTCCAGCGCCGCCGTGACCGTCCCGCCGGCCAGCGTGTTGTTGACGGCCTCCACGCCCATGGCGCCGCGGCTGTCCAGCACAGACTGGAGCTTGTCGCCGGAGAACACAGCGCAGCCCGCTACCCTGATTTCCTGCTCGCCGGCGGAAAGCACCGGAAGATAGACATCGCCGGAGCCGGAGGCAAGGGCGCCGGCGACGTCCAGCACCCGAACCTGCAAAAGCTGGGCGTTCAGGTTGCCGGCGCTGGCAAGCTGCTCGATCTGGCTGGCCATCACATATTCATTCGTTTGGAGCTGCTCATCCTCCACGCTGATCTGCAGGCCGCTTTTCAGCGTTAAGATCTCCTCGGCTTTGCCGTCAGCCAAAAACAGATTTTCCGCCGGCCTGGTCTGGTGGTACCGGACGAAAAAATCCAGCACGTCGTTCAGGCCGGCCTCGGCACAGGCCCGCCCGATGATAATCACGGAGTTGTGGGTGTAAAACGGCGCTTTGCCAGAAACAACGGTAAGGCTGTTTAACGCGTCAAACACGCTGCTGCCGTCCGCTTGATAAACCTCGACAGCGGCGCCTGCCGAGGTGGACACCGCCTGGACCGTCACATGGAATTGGCCCTCGCCGCCTTTGTCGATCCCGATGCCCTGGACCAGCATGCGCGCGTGCAGAGGTACCCGCGTGGCACAGGTCATGGCCAGCAGCATAATCAGGATGCCGATCATCGTCACAGTAACGCGCAGCAGCCTGCCAAACGACACGCGCTTATTCATATTGGCGCCTCCTCCCTCGCAGGCGTATCCCATTGCCGAGCAGGGCCGCCAGCGGGAACAGGCCGGCGGCGGCAAGGGTGAGGGGCGCGGCCAGCAGCGGGTTCAAAAACAGGCTGAGCAGGGTGCGGCTGCCGGCGATGCCCACCGCTCCAGCACAGATCAAAACGCCGCAGGCCGGCTTGGTGATCCGGTCCAGCCGCTTGTGGGCCAGGCGGTTGACGCACAGAGAGACGACATACAGGTCGATGGCCAGCTTGAGGAACAGCCCCACCAGCCAGATGCAGAGAAACACCGAGTCCATCCGCTGAAAGGTACCCAGGGCGGCGAGCGTTGCGGCGGAGTAGAGGGGGAACAGCTGCAAATTGGCAAAGCTGCCCAGCGCGCCGATAATCAGGAACAGCACAAAAGCGGACGACGCGAAGGTGATGATGTTCCACACGCAGAACCCCAGCTTGCGCCTGCCGCCGGCCGCGGAAAACAAGACGGCGTAGGTGGCGATGCAGGAGCTACCGGAAAGATAAAACGCCGTGCCGTACAGCGTCTGGCTGGCGCCGTTGTAAAACAAAGGCATAAAATTCTGGCTGTCTACCTCTGGCAAAAGAAGGATCCCCAGGACAGAAACGCCCAGCAGGATCAGCACCAGCAGCACCACAGAGGAACGGCTCATCGCCTCCAGGCCCTTCATAGCGCTGTAGACGGCGGCCAGCATAATCATGGCGGAAAAGATCCAGGTGGGCGCGGCCGGATGGAATACGTTGCCCAAAAAGAACTGGAAGGTCGCCAGATATTGCAGGTCGACGAGCAAAAAATAGAGGATGTAAAAGCAGGCGGTGATCCACAGCAGCCACCGGCCCGCGCTTTCCGCCTGCAGGAGCAAGCCGCTGTCCGGGCGGCGCCGCATCAGGAAAAACACCGGCAGCGCCAGCAGAAAATTGCAGCCAAGGGCAATGCCGCAGGAGACAAAATTGTCGGTCAGGCTGCCGCCGCCCAAAAACGCCGTATTGCAGGTGAGCATCAGCGTGACGGAGGACACCGCCATCAGGCAGACAAGCTGCGGCGTACTGATTTTTGTTGTTTCGTGTTGCATCTAATCCTCCTTTGGGTCGTCGCTTTTCAGGGTGATGTCAGAGCCGGGCAGGTCCTGCACCTGGATCTGGTCCCTGGCCAGGCTTTTCCAGCTGGCGCGGAAGAGCACGTCCCGCATACTCTTGGCGGAAAAGGGAGAGACAGGCGCGGTGACCGGCACCTTGTAAACGCTTTTGGCGCACAGGTTGACCAGGATTATGGCAAACCCAATGATGATGCCGCCGACGCCGATGATGCCGCCGACCAGGATGAACAGCAGCCGCAAAAAGGACAGCGGCTCATAGAGCTTTGGCGTAACATAAGAGGCCAGCGCCGTCACGGCGATGACCATCAGGGTCGGCGCGCCGATCAGCCCGGAATTCACCGCGGCGTCGCCTATGACAAGCGCGCCCACAATGCTCACGGCGTGGCTCAGGTTGTTGGGTACCCGCAGGCCGGCTTCCCGCATGATCTCATAGACAAAGTTCAGCAGCAGCACCTCCACAAAAATGGAAAAGGGCGTCTCCGATTCCGCCTGGGCGATCTTCCCCAGCAGCGCAGGGGGGATCAGCGCCGGGGTAAAGGTGGCCGCCGCCACAAAGACGCCCGGCAGGAACACCGAAAGGAAAAAGGAGAAATATTTGATCCACCGCACCAGTGTGGCGAAAAAGGGCCGGTAGGCGTAGTCGTCGAAGGTTTGGAAGTTCTCGATAAACAAATAGGGAACGATCAGGGCGTGGGGCGTGCCGTCCACCAAAATGGCAATGCGCCCCTCGGTGAGCTTGCCGCACAGGGTGTCCGGCCGGTCTGTTTCGCCAATCCCGCTGAATACGCTGGGCCGCTCCAGATAGGGGATGAGATACTCGGCGGAGAGCAGGGTTTTTAAATCCACCGCGTTTAAATTCTGTTTGAGCATGCGCAGCGCCTGGGGCGATACCCGATCCTGCAGGTAGCACAGGCTGACCATCGTTCCGCTCTCAGAGCCGATCACCATCGTTTCAAACTTCAGGCTGGGGCTTTTCATGCGCCGCCGGAGCATGGAGAGGTTGATCTGCAGCACCTCCACAAAGCCCTCCCTGGAGCCGTTCTGCATCATTTCGTCCGATTCGGAGATGGAGCGGTATGGGAAGCCCTGGACGCCGATGGCCAGCATCACATCACAGCCGTCCAGCGCCAGCAGGGCAAAGCCGCTCATCAGCAGGGAGAGCGCCTCGCTTTTGGTGTAAATCTGCTTTTGGTCTACGGTGGACAGCACGCGGGACCGGATTGTTTTCAGCTTCTGCATGGGCTGCAGATCCAGCAGCGGCGCCGACAGCAGCGGGTTGAGGATACTTTGCGCCACCGTCTGTTTGTCCACCAGGTTGTCGATGGTGAACAGGCACGCCGGCGTGCCGGCAAGCCGGAATTCCCGCGTGAGAAAATCGCTGCTCCCATCGAACGCTTTGCGAAAATAAATCAGGTTTTCCGCCAATGCGGAGGATAGCTGTTCCTTGTCTGGCTGTGCCATCGCAAACCGCCTCCTTTGCCGTTTCCTCCGTAGTATGGGAAGGAATCCCAGTTTTTATACATTTGCATAACAGCCGCCCCAGGCGGGCATACTGAAGGGAAACGACCAACGGAAAGGAGGAAGCGGGATGATGGTTTCTCTGCTCCGCTCCCTGCTGCTTTACGGCGCGATTCTGGCGGCGGTGCGGCTGATGGGCAAACGGCAGATCAGCGATCTGCAAACCTCTGAGCTTGTCGTCACGCTGCTGATCTCCGACATCGCGGCCATTCCCATGCAGGACGCCAGCCAGCCCCTCATCAGCGGCTTTCTGCCCATTGGCGTGCTGGTGGCCAGCGAGATCACCGTCTCGGTGCTGATGATGAAAAGCGCCCGCTTCCGCCGGCTGATCTGCGGCAGTCCGGTCATTGTCATCCGGAATGGGGACATCGACCAAAAGCAGCTCCGCCGCCTGCGCATGACCATTGAGGACCTGTTCTCCCAACTGCGGGAAAAGGGCGTCGGGCATTTGGAGGAGGTCGCTTATGCGATCATGGAGACGAACGGGATGCTGAGCGTGCTGAAAAAACCGGAATACGATACGCCTACCTGCGCCATGCTGGAGCTGCCCACCCCGTCGCAGGATATGGAGGTGGTCGCGGTGAGCGACGGCGTGGTATCAGAGGCGGCGCTGACGGTTTGCGGCAAGACCCGCCAATGGCTGGACGGCGTTGTGGCGGGGGAGCACACCAGCTATGATGAGATCTTCCTCATGGTGCTCAACGCGAACGGCGCGTATCAGGTCATCAAAAAGGAGGCAAAATGAGGAGGCTCTGGGCAGCGGCGATTTTATTCGCGGCGGTGATCGGGTTGGCGCTCTGGGGGCTTGCCGTCACCGCTGGCACAGCGGAGGACATGATGGCGCAGGTGGCGCGGATCGAGACGGCGGTCGAGCAGGAGGATTACCCCGCGGCGGCGCGGCTTGCCGGAGAAACCGCCAGCCAGTGGGAGGCGCGCAGCCGGGTGCTGTGCGGCTTTCTCAGCCACACAGACTTGGATACGGCGGATCAGGCCCTGGACGCCCTGCGGGTATCGCTGCGCTGCGAGGACCGGCGGGCCGCCCTGGAGCGCTGCGCTCAGCTGCGCGGCTTTTGGGATCGCATGAGAAAGGCCGACCTGCCGCTGCCGGAAAATATTTTATAGCAGCAAGCTGCCGCGGGATTTGCCGCGGCCTTTTCTTTTGCCAAAGGCGGATAAGGACAAGGAATGGCAGCATACACATGGAACAGACGAGGTTTGACAGCGAGAAAGGTGGAACCGTTATGAAGTTTTTTGTGCTGACAAAACGCAGGCTGGCGTTGTGCGCGGCGGTTCTGGTTGGCTGCGCGGCGGCGGGCATGATCACAGCGGCCTGCGTCAGGCCGCGCCAGCCGGAAGCGGCGGCGGTGCGCACGGCGGCGGAGGAACGCCAGGTGCCGATTTATTGCGTGGAAACCGAGGAGAAGAAGATCGCCATCAGCTTTGACGCGGCATGGGGAAACGAGCAGACCGACGAGCTGATCGGGATCCTGGACGATTACGGCGTCAAGACGACCTTTTTTGTGGTGGGGGATTGGGTGGACCAGTTCCCAGAGTCGGTAAAAGCCCTGGCAGACGCCGGCCATGAGGTGTGCAACCACTCCAACACCCACCCCTACATGACCCAGCTGAGCGCGGCGGATCAGGCGGCGGAGCTGCGGGCCTGCAATGAGAAGATCGCGGCGATCACCGGAGAAACCCCCATCTTATTCCGCGCGCCCTATGGCGACTATAACAACACGGTGCTGGAATCCGCCGCCGGCCTTTCCATGTATACCGTG
>CAZFHQ010000061.1:0-7785 GCA_964519325.1 uncultured Clostridium sp. | reverse complement strand
CGATGAACGCCCGCTCCTTGCTGAACTTTTTTGCCATCCGCTGCTGCAATCGGGCGCAGTGGGAGATCCGGGACGTGGCGATCCAGATGCTGCGGCTGGTCAAGGCGGTGGCGCCCCACATTTTTGCCAAAAGCGGGCCGCCCTGTGTGTTTGGCAGCTGCACCGAGGGCAAGATGTCCTGCGGCAAAGCCCAGGAGGTACGGCGGTTTTTCAAGGAACTGGGAGCGTGATGGTATGCGGCGGAACCTGTTTGTCATAGAGGGGCTGGACGGCAGCGGCAAGGCGACCCAGGCCCGTCTGCTCTGCCAGGCGCTGGAGCGGCGGGGGATTGCCTGCCGCCATGTGTCCTTTCCCGATTACGATTCGCCGTCCTCGTCGTTGGTGCGGCTGTATCTGGAGGGCGCCTTTGGCAAGGATCCCGGCGATGTGAACCCCTACGCGGCAGCCTCCTTTTACGCGGTGGACCGGTTTGCCAGCTTTCAGCAGCGCTGGAAGCGGGACTACGAGGGCGGCGCTGTCATTGTGGCGGACCGTTATGTGACCTCCAACCTGATCTATCAGCTCTCCAAGGTGGGGGCGGCGGAGAAGGACGCCTTTATCGCCTGGGAGGAGGACTATGAGTACGGCAAGCTGGGGCTGCCCCGTCCGACGGCGGCTATTTACCTGGACGTGCCGCCGGCGCTCTCTCAGGAGCTGCTGCGGCGGCGCTACGGCGGGGACGAGAGCCAAAAGGACATTCACGAGCGGAACGTAGCGTTTTTGACGGAGTGCCGCCGGAATGCCCTTTACAGCGCGGAGCGGCTGCACTGGCATGTGATCGGCTGCGCCCAGGCTGGCACGATGAAAACAATGGAAGAGATTCACGGGGAAGTGATGGCTGTGGTCAGCCGGTATCTTACGCCCGATATGGCAGAGGAGGACTAACATGATCTATGTATTTTTAGCAGATGGATTTGAGGAGATCGAGGCGATCACGGCCATCGACGTGCTGCGGCGGGCGGGCCTTACCGTGAAGACGGTAGCGGTCGGCACAGCGGGCAAGATGGTCGCCGGCGCCCATGGCGTCGCGGTAGAGGCGGATCTTTTGGAGAGCCAGGCGAATTGCGGCACGGCGGACGCCATTGTGCTGCCGGGCGGGATGCCTGGCACGCTGAATTTGGAGCGTTCGCCGGTGGTGCAGTCCGCCATTGACAGCTGCATGGCACAGGGCAAGCTGGTAGCGGCCATTTGCGCCGCGCCGTCTATTCTGGGGCATAAGGGCTGCCTGCAGGGCAAGCAGGCGGTTTGTTATCCCGGCTTTGAGGAAGCGCTGGCCGGCGCGGCCGTGGTGCCGGACCGCCTGGTGGTGAAGGACGGCACGGTGATCACCGGCAAAGGCCCCGGCGCTGCCATTGACTTCGCGCTGGCGCTGGTGGAGACGCTCTGCGGCGGCGCTGCGGCAAAAAAAGTTGGGATGGATATGCAATGGCATCAGGGCTGAAGAATTACAACATCAAGGAGGTCAAGATTGAGCTCCGCAAAAAATACCGCAAATACCGGGAAACCCTGCCTGCGGGCAAAAAGAACGTATTTGACGCATCCGTCCGGCACAACCTTTTGCGGCTGCGTGAATACGGGGAAAACGACGTCATATTCCTATATGTGAGCAAAAAGATCGAGGTGGATACCCACGGGATCATGGCCCAATGCTGGAAGGACGGCAAAACCGTGGCGGTACCCCGCTGCGTGGAGGAGAGCCGCGACATGGATTTTTATGTCATCCGCAGCGAGAACGATCTGGAGCGGGGCGCCTTCGGCGTGATGGAGCCCAGGCCGGACCGGTGTGAAAAGGTGACGGACCTGACCGGCGGCTTGTGCGTGGTGCCGGGGCTTTGCTTCGACGCCAAGGGCTTTCGCCTCGGTTATGGCAAAGGGTATTACGACCGGTTTTTGTCCAGGTTCCAGGGGGCGACCGCGGGGATCTGTTATGCGGAGTGCGTGCAGTGGAGCTTGCCGCACGGCTATTTTGACCGGCCGGTAGATGTACTGGTGACAGAAAATTATATTCGCAGAAGCGGCAATGGACGGAAAAGAGGTGCGCAGCATGAGTGAGCAAAAGAACAATCCGCAGCAGAACCAGCCGGAAGAGGCGCGGTTCCAGATGGACGAGGACGGGCAGCAGGCTACGTCCAATTTAAACCTGGACGGCAACGACATCCAAAGCAACAGCAACGGGGAAGGGCCGATGCCGGCGCAGGCTTATCAAAAACCGGTGCAGCCAACGCCGACGGCGCAGGTGCTGCCGGCCTATGAACAGCAAAAGCGCCACAAAAAGCGCAATAAGCGGAAAGGGCGGAAGAACAGATGGTTTTTCCGCGGCGTCTGGCTTGTTGTGCTGGTTATGTTCGGGGTTGGCGTCGCCAGGTTTGCCATGGTCTGTCTCAACGACCTGCTGGCGTTCCACAAGCCCTCCAACACCGTGCTGGTCGAGCTGGAGGAGGACGCCTCCACAGAGGAGATCGCCGACGCGCTGATGGCGCAGGATGTGATCCGCAACAAGTGGGCGTTCTGCATGTATTCCAAGTTCACCAATTCCGACGGAGACTACGAGGCTGGCACGTTCCAGCTCACCACCGATATGGACTATGAGGTGCTGATCAACACGCTGCAGGCGGTTTCCAGCACGGTGGAGATCGTGACCGTCACCTTCCGCGAGGGCCTGCAGGCCACGGAGATGGGCGCGCTGCTGGAGGAATCCGGCGTGTGTACCCAGGCGGAATTTGAGGACGCGGTCAACGACCAGGAGCTGTTCGCTAACTATGAATTTGTCAGCGCCATCGAGAACGGCTCGGAGCGGGCCTACTTCCTGGAGGGGTACCTCTTCCCGGATACCTACGATTTCTATGTGGGCGAAGGCGCGACAAACTCCATCCAGAAGCTGCTCGCCAACACCAACGTCAAGCTGACCGACGACCTTTATGAGCGTGCTAAGGAACTTGGCATGACCATGGACGAAGTGATCACCATGGCCTCGATGATCCAGGCGGAGGCCGCCAACGAGGCGGATATGCGCGTGATTTCCTCGGTGTTCCACAACCGTTTGAACGCGGGGGACGCCAGCGCTTACCGCTACCTGAACTCCGACCCGACCATCTGGTACCCCTACCTGACCCAGGATGAGATGCCCTCTGGCTATGCGGGCGCTTACAACACCTATACCCATGCCGGCCTGCCGCTCGGTCCGATCTGCAATCCGGGCATGGCGGCAATCGAGGCGGCTCTGGAACCGGACGATACCGGCTATTATTACTTCTGCCACAGCAAGGACGGCATACCATATTATGCGGCGACAGAGGCGGAGCATGAGCAGAACCTGGCTGCCGCAGGGCTTTCCTGATGGAAAGGGAACAGAAAAGGACAACGCGGCGCGGGCCGGGCTTGGAGCTGCTGGCGCCGGCGGGTGATCCGGAGCGGCTGGAAGCGGCGCTGCGGTTCGGCGCTGACGCGGTCTATCTGGCGGGGCAGGAGTTTGGAATGCGCGCCGCGCCGGAGAATTTTACCCCGCTGGAGCTGGAACTGGCGGTGGAACAAGCCCACCGGCAGGGAGTGAAGGTGTATCTGACCTGCAACACCCTGCCCCGCAACGACGAGCTGGAGCGGCTGCCGGAGTTTTTGCAGCACGCCCAGCACATCGGTGTGGACGCCCTGATCGTCGCCGATTTGGGCGTGCTTGCGCTGGCCAAGCGCCACGCGCCAAAGGTAGACATCCATATGTCGACCCAGACGGGCGTCGTCAATTACGCGGCGGCCAACGCCCTCTATGAGCTGGGGGCCAAGCGGGTCGTGGTGGCGCGGGAGCTCCCCCTGGACGACATTGGGGAGCTGCGCAGCCGTGTGCCGGCGGAGCTGGAGATCGAGGCGTTTGTCCACGGGGCCATGTGCGTGTCGTTTTCCGGCAGGTGCTTGCTTTCGGCCTACCTCAACGAACGGGACGCCAACCGTGGAGACTGCTCCCAGCCTTGCCGCTGGGAATATGCCCTGGTGGAAAAAAAGCGGCCGGGCCAATATTTAGACATTGCGGAGGACCGGCACGGGGCCTATATCCTCAACTCCCGTGATCTGTGCATGATCGAGCACATCCCGGAGCTGGCTGAGGCAGGCGTCAGCAGCCTGAAAATCGAGGGGCGGGCCAAATCCGCCTACTATGTGGCGGTGACCACCCACGCCTACCGTGCGGCCATTGATCACTATTATCACAGCCCGCGGCAGCCGCTGCCCCAGTGGATCTCTGAGGAGGTCCACAAGATCAGCCACAGGGAATACAGCACCGGCTTTTACTTTGGCAGGGAGCCGGGCCAGGTGTATGAGGACGGCGGCTATGTGCGGGAGTACGACGTCGTGGCCGTTTGCGAGGATTGGAGGGACGGCGTTGTGACGCTGTCCCAGCGGAATAAATTTTTACGGGGCGATACCCTGGATGTGTTGGAGGCGGGCCAAGCGCCCTATCTGGTCACGCTGGACGAGCTGTATAACAGCAGCGGCGAGGCGATCGACGCCGCGCCCCACGCCACCATGACGGTAACAGCGCCCTGCGCCCGGCCAATTGGCAAAGGCGCGGTGCTGCGCAAGGCACGGGCCTCGCAGGTGACGGACCGATGACGTTCAGCGAGAAACCCGAGCAAATTTAAGATATTACAGGATAAAAGAGGAGAGAATGTTAGCGATGGAATGGACAGGGTTAAATGAACTGAGGGAAAAGTATCTTTCGTTCTTTGAGTCAAAGGGGCATTTGCGGCTGCCCAGTTTTTCACTGGTGCCGCAGGATGACAAAAGCCTGCTGCTCATTAACTCCGGCATGGCGCCGATGAAAAAATATTTTACCGGGGAGATCACACCGCCCCGCAAGCGGGTGACGACCTGCCAAAAGTGTATCCGCACGCCGGATATTGAGCGGGTGGGCGTCACCGCCCGCCACGGCACCTATTTTGAGATGCTGGGCAACTTTTCCTTTGGCGATTACTTTAAGCACGAGGCCACCAAGTGGGCCTGGGAGTTCTGCACCCAGGTGCTGGAGCTGCCGGTGGACCGCCTGTGGGTCACCATTTATCTGGACGACGACGAGGCCTTTGACATCTGGACGAAAGAGGTCGGCGTTTCGCCGGATCGGATCGTGCGCCTGGGCAAGGAGGATAACTTCTGGGAGCACGGCGCCGGGCCTTGCGGCCCCTGTTCCGAGATTTACTTTGACCGCGGCGAGCAGTACAGCTGCGGCTCCCCAACCTGCGGTGTAGGCTGTGAATGTGACCGCTATGTGGAATTTTGGAACCTGGTGTTCACCCAGTTCAACAACGACGGCAACGACAATTACACCCCCTTGGAGCATCCCAACATCGACACCGGCATGGGCTTGGAGCGGCTGGCCTGTATTATGCAGGGCGTAGACAACCTGTTCCTGGTCGATACCGTACAGAAAATCCTCCAGCACATCTGCCGCATCGCGGGCGTTACCTACGGCGAGGACGAGAAAAAGGACGTGTCCATCCGCGTGATCACCGACCATATCCGCAGCACCACCTTTATGATCGGCGACGGCGTGATGCCCTCCAACGAGGGCCGGGGCTATGTGCTCCGCCGCCTGCTCCGCCGGGCGTCCCGTCACGGCCGCTTGCTGGGTATCCGGCGGCAGTTCCTCTCAGAGGTGGCGGAGACTGTCATCCAGGAGAACCGGGGCGCGTATCCGGAACTGGAAGAAAAGCGCGCCATGATCCTAAAGCTGATCGACGTGGAGGAGGCGAACTTCAACCGCACCATTGACCAGGGCCTTGCCCTGCTCACTGAATTTATCGAGCACGCGGATTCCAACGTGTTCTCCGGCGCGGAGGCCTTTCGTCTCAATGATACCTACGGCTTCCCGCTGGATCTGACCAAGGAGATCCTGGCGGAGCGGAACATGACGGTCAACGAGGAGGAATTCCAGGCGCTGATGATGGAACAGAAGTCCAGAGCCCGCGCTGCCCGCAAAAACGCCGGCGCGGACGCCTGGGAGGGCGAAAACGACGTGCTCAGCGATATTGGGGAAACCGCCTTCACCGGCTACACCGCGATGGAGGGCAGCGCCAAGGTGCTGGCCATCGTCAAGGACGGTAAGCGGGCGGAGTCTGCCACAGCGGGGGACAAGGTCGTCCTGGTGCTGGATGCGACCCCCTTCTACGCGGAGGGCGGCGGCCAGGTCGGCGACGTGGGAACGATCTCCTCTGATACCTTCCGGGCGGAGGTAGAGGGTACGGTGAAGAACCACGCCAAAACCTTCCTTCATCACGCGGAGATCACCGAGGGCGCCGTCACCGTGGGCGATACGGTGCAGGCGGCGGTCAACAAGCTGCTCCGCAGCGCCATTATGCGGAACCACACCGGCGCCCACCTGCTGCAGGCGGCGCTCCGCGAGGTGTTGGGCGACCATGTGGAGCAGGCCGGCCAGCTGGTAGATGCCAACGGCATCCGGTTTGACTTTACGCATTTTTCCGCCATGACAGACAAAGAGATCGCCCTGGTGGAAAAGCGCGTCAACGAGGCAATCTTCGCGGCGATGGATGTCGTCAGCCGTGAGATGCCCATCGAGGAAGCGAAAAAAATCGGCGCCATGGCGCTCTTCGGAGAAAAATACGGCGCGATGGTCCGCGTGGTGACAGCCGGCGAATTTTCCAAGGAATTTTGCGGCGGCACCCATGTGGATAACACCGCCAAGCTGGGCCTGTTCAAAATCGTCTCCGAAAGCTCTGTGGCCGCGGGTGTGCGCCGCATTGAGGCGGCCACCGGCCAAGGCGTGCTGAACCTGCTTAACATGGCGACCGAGATGATCAAGGCCACCGCGTCTGTGATGAAGCTGGGCAATACGGCTGAGCTGACCCACAAGGCCCAGGCCCTCCTTGCGGAAATGAAGGAGAAGGATAAGACCATTGCGGCACTGAACGATAAGATGGCAATGCAGGAGCTGCTGAATGTGTTTGACCAGGCCAAGGAGGTGCAGGGCATCAAGATCATTTCCGCGCTGCTCACCGGCACCGGCGGCGATATGCTCAAAACCATGTGCGGCAAGGCCAAAGACCTGGCGCCAAATGTGGTGGCGGTGCTGGCAGGCACGGCGGGCGGCAAGGCGACCATCGCGGTGGCCTGCGGCAAGGAGGCCCAAAAGCTGGGCGCCCACGCCGGCAATATTGTCCGCAAGGTGGCGCAGATCGCGGGCGGCAACGGCGGCGGCAAGCCGGATCTGGCCATGGCCGGCGCAAAGGACCTGACCAAGCTGGACGAAGCGTTGGCGGCGGTGGAGACGATCGTTGCGGAAATGATCGGTTGAGCGTGCCGTTCAAAGTAGGAATGATTGGACCGTTTTGCACAACGGCGGAACGAAAGGAGGAACCTGGATGGACTGCATTTTTTGTAAGATCGCGGCGGGAGAAATCCCCAGCAAAAAAGCCTATGAGGATGAGCAGATCATGGCGTTCTATGACCTGGACCCCCAGGCGCCGACCCATATTTTGCTGATCCCAAAGACGCATATCGGCTCCGCAATGGAGCTGACCGCGGAAAACAGCGGCGTGGTCGCGCATATTTATGAGGTGGCGGCCAAGCTGGCGAAGGAGCATGGCCTGGAAAAAGGCTTCCGCATTGTCAATAATTGCGGCGAAGATGGCGGCCAGACCGTGCAGCATCTTCATTTCCATCTGCTCGGAGGCCGGCCGATGGCGTGGCCGCCGGGCTGATTGAGAGAGGGAAAACAAAAGGTTTTTCCCGAAAGCTGCGGCCGGC
>CAZFHQ010000060.1:4500-7818 GCA_964519325.1 uncultured Clostridium sp. | reverse complement strand
CAGGGCTACCAGTGCTACATCATCTGCCCGCTGATCGACGAGGGGCAAAGCGACATGGCTTCCGTCACGCAATACACCGAGCTGCTGCGGCGGGACTACTTTCCGGATCTGGAAATCGGCGTCCTCCACGGCAAGATGAAGCCAAAGGAGAAGGAGGCGGTGATGGCGCGGTTTGCCGCCGGAGAAATCCCGATCCTCGTTTCCACCACGGTGGTGGAGGTGGGCGTAGACGTGCCAAACGCCGTCGTCATGCTCATCGAGAACGCCGAGCGGTACGGCCTTTCCCAACTGCACCAGCTGCGGGGGCGGGTTGGCAGGGGCTCGGTGCAGTCCGCCTGCATCCTTGTCTCCGACGCCCAAAATGATGAAGCCGTTGCCCGGCTGAAAATCATGTGCAAAACCTCAGACGGATTTGCGATCGCCGACGAGGATCTGCGCCTGCGCGGTCCCGGCGATTTCTTTGGCACCAACCAGCACGGCCTGCCGGATCTGAAAATCGCCAATATGGCCGAGGACCTGGAAACCCTCCGCCTGGCCCAGGAGGAAGCCCGGCAAATCCTCGCCGCGGACGAATCCTTGTCCCAGCCGGAGCATCGGGGCCTGCGCGGCGAGACAGCGCTTCTCTTTGCGAAAATCGGTCCCAACGGGTTAAACTAGAACGCCTTTTCCAGGGCGTTCTTTTTTTGCCGGCAAAGCGCCGCCGTTCTCGTTTGCTTTTCCCCGTCAGTTCCCGGCCGCGGCCAGCGCCGGAAGGGCGCAAAAAAAACAGGCCCCGCCAACAACCGGCAAGGGCCTGAACTGTTCTTGTGTTCACTTTGCTGCGCTAAAACCGCTTAGTCGGCAAGGGGCTTCATCGTCGGGAACAGCAGCACGTCGCGGATAGAGGCGCTGTCGGTCATCAGCATACACATCCTGTCGATGCCGAAGCCGATGCCGCCGGTTGGGGGCATACCGATCTCCAGCGCGTTGAGGAAGTCCTCATCCGTGGTGTTGGCTTCATCATTGCCCTGGGCCAGCTGCTCCTCCTGCGCCTTGAACCGCTCCCGCTGGTCGATGGGGTCGTTCAGCTCAGAGTAGGCGTTGGCCATCTCCCAGCCGTTCATGAAGAACTCGAACCGCTCCACATAATCCGGGTCGTCCGGCTTTTTCTTGGTCAGCGGGCTGATCTCGATGGGGTGGTCCATGACAAAGGTCGGCTGGATCAGGTGCTCCTCCACAAATTCCTCAAAGAACAGGTTGAGGATCTCGCCCTTCTTGTGGCGCTCCTCAAATTCCACATGGTGGGCTTTTGCCGCGGCGCGGGCCTCCTCCAGCGTGTGGATCTCATGAAAGTCCACGCCGGCGTACTGCTTGACGGCGTCCACCATGGTGACGCGCCGGAAGGGCTTGCCCAGATCCATCTCCACCCCGTTGTAAACGATGGTGGTGGTACCCAGCACCGTCTGCGCCACATGGCGGTAGAGGTTCTCGGTCAGGTCCATCATGCCGTTATAATCCGTGTAGGCCTGATACAGCTCCATCAGGGTGAATTCCGGGTTGTGGCGGGTATCCAGGCCCTCATTGCGGAAAACGCGGCCGATCTCATAAACCCGCTCCATGCCGCCGACAATGAGCCGCTTGAGATACAGCTCCAGGGAAATGCGGAGCTTGAAATCCTCGTCCAGCGCGTTAAAGTGCGTCTCAAAGGGGCGGGCCGCGGCGCCGCCGGCGTTGGAGACCAGCATGGGGGTTTCCACCTCCATGAACCCCTGCCCGCTGAGGTACTGGCGGATGGCGGTCAATATTTTGGAGCGCTTGATAAAGGTGTCCTTGACCTCCGGGTTCATGATCAGATCCACATAGCGCTGGCGGTACCGCAGGTCGGTGTTGGTCAGGCCGTGGAACTTCTCCGGCAGGACCTGCAGGCTCTTGGAGAGCAGCGTGACCGTGTTGGCCCGCACCGAGATCTCGCCGGTCTTTGTTTGGAACACCTCGCCCCGCACGCCGATGATGTCGCCGACATCCAGCTTTTTAAAGCCCTTGTAAGGCTCCTCGCCCAGGGCGTCCCGCGTTACATAGGCCTGGATGGTACCCTGCAGGTCCTGCACATGGCAGAAGGACGCCTTGCCCATCACCCGCTTGGACATGATGCGGCCGGCAATGACGACCTCCTGCCCTTCCAACGCTTCAAAATGCGCCTTGACCTCGCCGCTGTGGTGGGTCACGTCAAACCTTACAATGGCAAACGGGTCCTTGCCCTCCGCCTGCAAAGCCGCCAGCTTGTCCCGGCGTATCTGCAGCAGCTCGCTGACGTCCTGTTCCTTTGCCCCGTTCCGGAGTTCCTTTTCTCTTTCACTCATGTCGTTTTGTTCTCCCTGCTACAATTTATTTTCCCTGCATCCGCAGAATCGGCAATGGAACAACAACAGGGCGATGTGAATGACCCACGCCGCCCTTGGTTCCAAAAGACTGAACGCCAGCCCCGTTTATTTTGTGATGGAAACGATCTCATAGAGCATGGTGCCGGCCGGCACCTCCACCTCTACGCCCGCGCCGATGGAATGGCCGATGAGCGCCTTGCCAATGGCAGACTCGTCAGAGATGCGGCCTTCCCTTGGGTTGGCCTCGTTGGAGCCGACGATGCGGTATTCCTTCTCCAGCACCTCGCCGGAGGGCTTGCGGATCTTGACCCCGACACGGGCGCCAATGCTGACGATGCCGGTATCAATCGCGGACTCGTCGATGACCTCCGCGTTTTTCAGCATCGCCTCTATATCGGCGATCCTGGCCTCCATGATCGCCTGCTCGTTTTTCGCCTCGTCGTATTCGCTGTTTTCTGAAAGGTCGCCAAAGGAGAGCGCCACCTTGATCTTTTCCGCGATCTCCTTCCGCTTGGTAGACTTCAGTTCATCCAGCTCTGCCTCCAGGGCGAGCATACCTTCTTTTGTCAGTTTTACTGCGTTGTTCATGCTTGTTCCCGCGGCCTCCGGCAAATGCGCCGCAAGCCTTTCCTTTCTGTGCAATGTTGGATCCTTCTAGCCTATGCAGATGCGTCGTGTGATATCCTTTTCATTATAGTCAACCTGCCGCCGGATGTCAATCCATTTTTCGCCGGTCAGCTCGCGCCGGCGGCGCGGGCCTTTCGCGGGCGATCAGCCAACATAGGCCAGCGGGTCGAGGACGGCGCCGTAATAGCCCTGCCGCAGCTCAAAGTGCAGGTGGCTGGCGGTAGACCGTCCGGTGCCGCCCACAGTGCCGATCTGCTGCCCCTGCGCCACCTTGTCCCCCGTGGAGACCATGGCAGCCGTCAGGTGGCCGTAGGTGGTAAAATAACCGTTG
>CAZFHQ010000060.1:0-4490 GCA_964519325.1 uncultured Clostridium sp. | reverse complement strand
CCGCCGCCGCAGCCGCAGCCGCCGGAATAGTGGGTGCAGCCGTTGTAGCTGTCAACGACGGTACCGCCGTCAGATGCCAAAACCGTGCTGCCGGCCGCCGCCAGAATGTCCACACCCTTGTGGTTGCCTGAGCTGCGGTAGCCCACGCCGGAGCTGACCGCCGAAGCGTCCACGCTGGGTACCGGCCACAAAAAGCTGCCGGTAGCAGTGCCGTTCGCCGCGGCCTTAGCCGCTTCCGCTTCCGCTTTTTCCTGCTCGGCACGTTCCCGTTCCGCCTGCTCCGCCGCCTGCTTTTCTTCCAGCGCGGTCCGTTCCTCCTCGGTCACGGCGGTGTCCGCCGTCGCGCTGGCCTCCTCTACCAGGCTCTGCTGCCGCGCCGCGTTCTGCTGCCCCTCCAGGCGCTTGGTCAGCAGGCTGCTGCTCTGGGCCGAAACTGTCTCCCATTCCGCCTGCAATTCCCGCGCATCGTCCTGCGCCTGCTCCAGCGCCGCCTGGTCCTCCAGCACGGCCTGCTGCAGCTCTGCCAGGCTCTCTGTTTCCATTTGCGCCGCTGCCAGGGCTTCCTCCAGGGCTTCGCTGTCCGCTTCCCCGTCCAGCTCCTCCAGCAGGGCTTCCGCCTGCTCCAGAAGAACGGCTTGGTTCTCGGCGTCCCCTTCAGCCAGCGGCTCCATCGTTTCCGCCAGGGCCGCCTCCGACTGTTCCGCCGCGGCGCGGCGTTCCTCCACCTGAGCGCACAGCAGGGTGATCCGCTGGTGCAGCGCGGTGATCTCCTGTTGGGTCAGGCTAAGCTGCGCTTCCAGCGCCGCCTGATATTCCTCCAGTGAGCTGTCCTCGTCCTGTTTGAGGGCCGCGATGGTCGTTTGCCCGGCCTTCTGCTGCTTGTGCAGCGAGGCCAGCTCGGTTTCCAGGTGGTCAAGGGCTGGTTGGCTCGTGGTCAAAGCAACGGCTGTCGCCTCATCTGTGATTTGGGTCGTTGTTGCCGCAAAGACTGTCGTGGCGCTGAGCGCTGCGAAAACCAGCGCCGCCGCGACAGTCCGTCGTATAGAATGGCTTGCTGCCATCATTTACATTCCTCCTTAACGGCAGGTTACGGCCTGCCAGTGATTTTTTCCTGGTATTGTTTTCTTGGTATTGTTTTTAGATTTGACGCCGCGCTGGCAAAAGCGCAGGCGCCCGCGCAAAGAAAAAGAGATGTGTCGAACAACACATCCCCTTGTGTTTTTGTTCTGCTTTCCCGTTACGGGCTCACATAATTTTCCGGATCCAGAATGGAGCCGTTGAGCCGGATCTCAAAATGCAGGTGCGGGCCGGTCGAGTTGCCGGTGCTGCCAATGTAAGCGATCGTCTGCCCCTGGCTTACGGTTTGCCCCACGTCCACAATGACGCTGCTGGCGTGGCCGTACACGGTGGTGTAGCCGTTCCCGTGGTCGATCATGACATAAAGACCGTAGCCGCCGCCCCAGCCGCTCTTGTTCGCGACGATAACAGTGCCGCTGTCTGACGCGACGATCGGGCTGCCGTAGGCGTTGCCGCCGGAAATATCAATGCCGTTATGGCTTCTGCCCCAGCGGGGGCCAACACCGGAGGTGATGACGGTAGTGCCGGGCGCTGGCCAGATAAACTGGCCGCTGGCCGTAGCGCTGCCGCTGCTGCCACTGCTACTGCCACTGCTGCTGCCGCCGCTGCTGCTGTCGCTGTCGCTGTCGCTGTCGCTGCTGCTGTCGGACACCTCATAATCGGGGTTGTAGTTGTCGTCGTTCACGGTGACTACACTGCTGGCGGCCTTCTTGCGGGCAGCCTGCTCCTCCTTGCTCAGGGCGGCATAGTAGTCGTTGTAAATCTGCTCCAGCTCATCCGAAGTGGCGTCAAACTCCGCCTCCAGCTCGTCTGCCAGGGAGTTTGCCTCCTCCTTGCTGGCCTGGATCTGTTCCAGTACAGCGACGCTCTCGTCCAGCAGGTCGGTGACCTCCGCCTCTTTTTCTTCCAGCTCAGAGCGGGCGTCCGCGACCTCCTGGCGGCTCTCCTCGATCTCCGCCTTCTGCTCCTTTACCTTTGCCAGTTCTTCCTTCAGCGTGTCGATCAGCGCGGAATCGTGGGCGGTGATGCTGCGCAGCACCTCGGCCTTATCGGCAAAATCGGCAATGCTCTCAGAATTGAGCAGGATCTCCAGGGTGGAGGCTTCGCCTGCCAGATACAAGGCGCGGATGCGCTCCTTTAACTGGCTGAAGGTATCGGTGATGACGATCTCATCTTCTTCAATTTCCGCCTGCTTTTCCTTGATTTTCTTGTCCAGCGCCTTGATCTTCTTGTTGATCACGTTGATCTCCTCCTGAATGGAGACAAGCTGATCGTCCAGCGTCTGTTTATATTCCAGTTGGTTTGCTTCGTCCTCTTTCAAAGAAGCCAGCTTTTCGGCAACCTCCGCCTGCTGGCTCTCCAGGTCAGCCTGCTGCTCTTCCAGGTCGTTGATCGTTTGCTGCAGCTCGCTGGAGGACGCCGCCGAAGCGGTGGCGTACCGCAGGCCAAACGCGGCCGGAGCCGCCGCGATGGACAGCACCAGCGCTGCCGCGATGCTTGCTTTTATCACTCGACGCCACTTAGTCAATGACATCGCCTCCTTGTCGATTTAAGTATTTCCGGATGGAGATCAGGCCGCCGAACAGGCCGAACAGCGCGCCGACGACCAGAGCGCCCGCCACAATCCACCAGGCGACGGAGGACATGGCGATCGGCGCAAAGGACGGCAGCAGGCCCGTGACAGCCCTGGCCACAGCGTGATAGGCCACCAGCAGCAGCGCGCAGGCAATGCCGCCGGACAGCAGGCCAATGGCCAAACCTTCCACCAGGAAGGGGATGCGGACAAACATATTGGTAGCGCCCACCGATTTCATGATGCTGATCTCCAGCTTGCGGGAGAACATGGTCACCCGGATGGTGTTGGAGATGATGAGTATGGACACGACCGCCATCACAGCCACCGCGATGATGCCGCCGTACAAAATAAAGCGGTCCATCGAGGTCAGCTTTTGGGCAATATCCGAATAGTCGTTGATCTTGTAAACGCCGTCGATCCCCTCGATCTGCGCTGCCGTTTCCTTATAGATGCTCAGATCCACAAAGGAGACTTGATACGCGTTGGGCAGCGGGTTATCCTCGCCGGTCAGGCCGGCCAGGATATCGCCGTCGCCGTCCAGCATATCAATATATTTTTGGATGGCCTCGTCCTTTGGGATATATTCGCAGGTGGCCACGTTATCCAGCTTTTTGATCTCCTCGCCCACGGCAATGCTCTGCAGGCTGGAAAGCTCATCCTCCAAATATACCTGGACCGCGTTGCTGTCCTCAATGGACGCCATGGCTTTGTCCACGTTCATCGAGAGTAGAATAGCCGCCCCGGTGAGGATCAGGCAGCACACCAGCACCGCCACAGAAGCCACCGACATCATCCGGTTGCTCCAAATGTTCTTAAAGCCTTCTTTGAGAAGATACTTGAAACTACTGCCGTTCATAAAGCACCTCCTCCGCCTCCGCCATGTTCGCGGTGTCGGCCACCACAGAGCCTTCCTGGATCTCGATGATCCGCTGGCCAAAGTGCTTGACCAGGCTGTGCTCATGGGTGACCATCAGCACTGTGGTGCCTCGCTTATTGATCTCCGTGAGCAGATCCACGATTTCAAAGGAAAGCTCCGGGTCAATGTTGCCCGTCGGTTCGTCGGCAACGATCATGGTGGGGTTGTTCACCAGCGCCCTGGCCAGGCCAACACGCTGCTGCTCGCCGCCGGACAGCTCCGTCGGTTTATTTTTCATTTTTTCCTGCAAGCCAACCATGCCCAGCACATAAGGCACCCGCTTGCGGATCACTTTTTCCGACGCCCCGATTACATGCATCGCAAACGCTACGTTTTCATAAACTGTCATGTGGTTGATCAGGCGGAAATCCTGAAAAACAATTCCCATGGACCGGCGAAGATAGGGGATCTTCCGCTTCTTCATCCGGGAAAGGCTTGTACCGTTTACGATGATCTCGCCTTCATCTGCCTGCTCCTCGCACATAATCATCTTGAGGAATGTGCTTTTTCCCGCGCCGGAGGAACCGACAATAAAGACGAATTCACCATCATCAACTTGTAAGTTCACGTTTTTCAAGGCCTCGGTCCCGTTGGGATAGGTCTTTGAAACATTCTTAAATTGAATCACAACGAATCGCTCCTAATCCTTAGTTCGTTTCTGCGCTTTGTTGGCGTCGGCCGCGAACTGGCGGCAGACAACTTTATGCCGGGCCGCCTGTCTCCGCCTGAAAGACAACAAGGCCCATTGGCACCTGTTTTCATGATACCAAATGGGCATTGTAGTTATAATTCTAATATGGAATTAAAAATGAATATTCTGTAATGTAATTGTTACCATCCCAGCACAATTTGTGCATATTAGCTAAAATTTAACGGGATTCGATGACAGATACTTCTTGACCATGAGCGCGACCTTAAAGA
>CAZFHQ010000059.1:0-7830 GCA_964519325.1 uncultured Clostridium sp. | reverse complement strand
GCCCTTCGGCGTAATGCAGTCCACCTCAGCCTGTCCCAAGTGCGGCGGTAAGGTCGTGCTGAAAAAGACCAAGAAAGGCCGTGTGTTCTATGGCTGCAACCGTTATCCGGAATGCGACTTTGTCTCGTGGGACGAGCCGATTCAGGAGAAGTGTCCCCAGTGCGGCAAGACCCTCCTGAAGAAAGAGGGTAAAGCCGGCAAAATCTACTGCATCACCGAGGGGTGCGGCTATGAGAAGGTAGAGAAAAAGGAGGAAAAATGAGGATCCAGGTCATTGGCGCGGGCCTTGCGGGCTGTGAGGCGGCGTGGCAGGCCGCGCAGGCAGGCGTGGCGGTAACGCTGTATGAAATGAAGCCGCAACAGTACTCCCCGGCCCACCGCAACCCCAATTTTGCCGAGCTTGTCTGCTCCAATTCCCTCAAGGCAGACCGGGTGGAAAGCGCTGCCGGCCTGCTCAAGGAAGAGCTGCGCCGCATGGGTTCCCTGCTGATGGCGTGCGCCGACCGGTGCCGGGTGCCGGCCGGCGGCGCGCTGGCGGTGGACCGGGAGCAGTTCTCCTCCATGGTGACGGAACAGATTAAGGGCCATCCGATGATCCAGGTGGTTACAGGCGAGGTGACGGAGATCCCGTCGGAAGGTGTCGCGGTAATCGCCACCGGCCCCCTTACCTCTGACGCGCTGGCGGAAAAGGTTTTTGCCCTGTGCGGCGGGGCGCTCAGCTTTTTTGACGCGGCTGCGCCTATCGTTACGGCGGAGAGCCTGGATCTGGAACGGTGCTTTCCGGCTTCCCGCTACAGCAAGGGCGGCGGCAGCGATTACCTCAACTGCCCCATGAACAGGGAGGAATATGAGGCGTTTTATCAGGCGCTCCTTTCCGCGGAGCGCGCCCCCGTCCATGGCTTTGATGTGGCGAACCCCAAGGTGTACGAGGGGTGTATGCCCATTGAGGTGCTGGCCCAGCGGGGCCACGACACCATGCGGTTTGGTCCGCTCAAGCCGGTAGGCCTCACCGACCCCCGCACCGGACGCCGCCCCTGGGCCGTGGTGCAGCTCCGCAAGGAAAACGCGGAGGGTACCCTCTACAACCTGGTGGGGTTCCAGACCAACCTGAAGTTTGGCGAGCAGGCCCGTGTGTTCCGTATGATCCCCGGCCTGGAACAAGCGGATTTTATGCGCTATGGCGTGATGCACCGGAACACGTTTCTCAATTCGCCGCAGGTGCTCTCGGCTGATTACAGCATGAAGCAAAACCCGAATCTGTTTTTTGCGGGGCAGATCACCGGCGTGGAGGGCTACATGGAATCGGCTTCCTCTGGTGTTTTGGCGGGAAAAAACGCGGCGCGCCGCCTGCTGATGCTGCCGCCGCTCCTGCTGCCCAGAGAGACAATGGCCGGCGCGCTGAGCCGCCATGTGGCCGACAGCGTCAGCGGCGATTTTCAGCCAATGGGCGCGAATTTTGGCGTGCTGCCGCCACTTTCCCAGCAGATACGGGACAAGAAGGAACGATACCGCGCCCTCTCCCAGCGAAGCCTGGAGCGGCTGGAAGCGGCGCTGCGGCAGGAAATGAATGGATAACTGAAAGTTCAATAGCGAAAGGCTGTGTTGATTGTGAAAATTATTGTGGATGCGTTTGGCGGCGACAATGCGCCGTTGGAAATTCTGAAAGGCTGCGCCGATGCCGTCAACGAGCTGGATGTGGACATCCTCCTCACCGGCGATGAGGAAACGATTCGGCGGGTGGCCAAAAACCACCAGATCCCGCTCTATCGGATGGAGATCGTCCATACCAAAAGCGTGATCACCATGGAGGACCACCCCAATGCTGTGCTGAAGGAAAAGGCGGATTCCTCCATGGCGGAGGGATTGCGGTTGCTGGCAGAAGGCAAGGGCGACGCCTTTGTGTCTGCCGGCAACAGCGGCGCGCTGACCATGGGTACCACCATGCTCGTCAAGCGGATCAAAGGGATCAAGCGGGTGGCGTTCGGCGCCATCCTGCCCAGGCTCAACGGGAATATGCTGCTGCTGGACAGCGGCGCTAATGTGGAGTGCCGACCGGAAATGCTGTATCAGTTCGGTCTGATGGGCAGTATCTATATGGAGAAGGTCATGGGCGTCAAAAACCCTCGGATCGCTCTTGCCAATGTGGGCGAGGAAGAACATAAGGGCAGCGAACTGTATCAGCAGACCTACCAGCTTCTCAAGAACGACCCCTCCCTCAATTTTATCGGGAACGTGGAGGGACGGGATATGCCGGGCGATACGGCGGACGTCATTGTGGCGGACGGCTTTACCGGCAATATGATCCTCAAGACCTTTGAGGGTGTGGCGCTGTTTGTATTGAAGATGGTCAAGGACGTGTTTTGCAAGAGCACGAAAAACAAGCTGGCGGCCGCGGTCATCAAAAACGACCTGAGCGAGCTGAAACGGTCCATGGACTACAATGAGACTGGCGGCGCGCCAATTATGGGCGCGCTCAAGCCTGTGTTCAAGGCCCATGGCAGCGCCAAGGCAAATACGCTGAAAAACGCCATCCGCCTGACAAAGGAGTATGTGGCAAATCATGTGGTGGAGGTTATATCCCAGTCGGTCAAGGGCAACATAACCAATAATGCCTGAGCAAGATCCCCGCGAAAGAAAGGAACCATTATGTCATTAAGTCAACTGGAAGAAAAACTGGACTATCATTTTAAAAACCGCCAATATCTGGCCACGGCGCTGACCCATTCCTCTTAGGCCAACGAGAATCGGGGCCGCGCCACCTGCAACGAGCGGCTGGAATTTTTGGGCGATTCCGTCCTTGGCGTTGTGGTTGCGGACTACCTCTTTAAGCATCACCCGGAAATGCCGGAGGGCGACCTGACCAAGACACGGGCGGCGCTGGTGTGCGAAAAGGCCCTGTGCAAATTTTCTACCCAGCTTGGCGTGGGCGAATACCTGCTGCTGAGCAACGGGGAAAAGCATTCCGGCGGGCGGACGCGGCCCTCCATTTTGGCGGACGCCTTTGAAGCGATCATCGCAGCCATTTATCTGGACAGCGGCATGGAATCGGCGCGCAGGTTTATCCTGCGGTTCATCGAGCCGGCGATCCAGTCGCAAAAGCAGAATGCCTTTAAAGATTACAAAACCATGCTGCAGGAGATCGTGCAGCAAAACCCGGAGGAGCAGCTCTCTTATGTGCTGGTGGGCGAGAGCGGACCCGACCACAAAAAGCACTTTACAGTAGAGGTGCGGCTGAACAACAACGTCATTGGCAGAGGCGGCGGCAAAAGCAAAAAGGAAGCGGAGCAGCAGTCCGCACGGGAAGCGCTGGAGCTGATGGGGTATTGAGACACGCCAACATTGCCCTTTTTATTCCTCACCGGGGCTGCCCTCACCAGTGCAGCTTCTGCAACCAGCGGCGGATTACCGGACAGCAGGCCCAGCCGACCGGCGGGGATGTGGAGGCAGCGGTGGAAACGGCGCTGGCTTCCGGAAACATTGACCCAAGCCAGACAGAAATCGCTTTTTTTGGCGGCAGCTTTACCGCAGTGGAGCGGCCTTATCAGGAGGAGCTGCTGGCTGCGGCCGCACCGTATGTGCGGCGCGGCGCGGTGAAGGGGATCCGTATTTCTACCAGGCCGGACTGTATTGATGAAGAAATTTTAGATTTTTTATCATCTTACGGTGTGACCTCCATCGAACTGGGCGCCCAAAGCATGGCGGACAGTGTCCTTGCTGCCAACCGACGGGGACACACGGCCGCGCAGGTGGCGTCGTCGTCCCGCCTGATTCGGGCGCGGGGCTTTGCGCTGGGCCTCCAGATGATGACCGGGCTGTATACCGATACAGCGGACGGTGCGCGGGACACAGCGCGGGCGTTGGCGGCGCTGCTGCCGGACACAATGCGCCTTTATCCCACCATTGTGCTGGAGGACACCGCGCTGGCTGAATTGTACCGTGCGGGTGACTATGCGCCCATGCCGTTGGAGGAAGCGGTCGCCCTGTGCAGCGAATTGCTGGATTATTTTGAACAGCGCCATATCGCGGTAATCCGGTTGGGGCTGCACAGCGCGGAGGAGCTGTCCCGACGGGTGGCGGGGCCGTATCACCCGGCGTTTGCCGAGCTGTGCCACAGCCGCCGGTTTTTGCAGTCGCTGACTGCTTATCTGCGGCAGGAAGCGGTTCCCCAGGGGGAACTTTCCGTCGGGGTGCATCCCCGGTTTTTATCCAGGGCCATTGGCCAGGGCAAACGCAACAAAGCCGCGCTGGCCGCGCTGGGATACGACTGTCGTTTTTTTGGCGATCCCACTGTGGCCCCCGGCAAATTTTTGATTGAAAAGAGGTGATCGGGTGCTCTTAAAATCATTGGAATTACAGGGGTTTAAGACGTTTCCAGACAAAACCAGGCTGACCTTTGAAGATGGTATTTCTGCGGTTGTCGGGCCAAACGGCAGCGGCAAAAGTAACATCAGCGACGCGGTGCGCTGGGTGCTGGGGGAGCAGTCCGCCAAGTCCTTGCGGTGCGCTAAAATGGAGGACGTGATCTTCAGCGGAACGCCGAGCCGCAAGGCGCAGGGCTTTGCGGAGGTGACCCTCACCATTGACAACACCAGCCGCTACCTTCCCTTTGACGGCGACACCGTCGCAATCACCCGCCGGTACTACCGTTCCGGCGAAAGCGAGTATCTCATCAATAAGGCCACTGTCCGGCTAAAGGACATCCACGAGCTGTTCATGGACACCGGCCTGGGGCGGGACGGCTATTCCATGATCGGACAGGGCAAGATCGACAGCATCATTTCCGCCAAATCTGAGGAGCGGCGGGAGATTTTTGAAGAGGCTGCCGGCATCTCCCGCTACCGCTACCGCAAGGAGGAGGCTGAACGCAAGCTGGCCCGTGCGGAGGAAAACCTCCTGCGGCTGCAGGATATTCTCAGCGAGCTGGAAGGGAGGGTCGAGCCGCTGCGGGAGCAGGCGGAAAAGGCCAAAACCTATCTGTCGCTGTATCAGGAGAAGCGCCGGCTGGAGATCGGCCTGTGGCTGTATACGCTGGATCAGTCCGGCCGAATCTTGCAGGAGCATGAGGAGAAGATCGCCATTGCCCGTCACCAGCACGACCAGGTCGTCACGGAGTCAGAAGCGCTGGACCGGGAGATCGAGCGCTTGTTCCAGCAGTCCAACGAATGCCTTGCCAAGGCGGAACAGGCCCGCAACGAGGCAGCAAAAGCCGAGGGTGAAGCCGCCGCCAAAGACGGCGAGGCTTCTGTGCTGCAAAACGACCTCCACCATAATCTTGAAACGATTGGGCGGCTGACGGCAGAGCAGGCACGGCTTGGCAATGACGAGGCGCAAAACCGGCAAAGCCTGCTGGAAAAGCAGGCGAGCATTGCCCAGTGCGATGAGAATATCCAGGAGCAGGAGCAGCGGTACCGTGCAGCGGAGGGGCGTTTGGAGCAGCTGCGCAGCAGCGTGGATCTTTCCTCCGGACAGCTGGAGCTTGTCAACGCACAGCTGCAGCGCCTGGGAGAAGAAAGCGCCAGCACCCGGCTGGCGGCAACCCAGGCATGCTCCACAACAGAGGAGATCGAGCTGCGGCTCACCGCGATCCAAGAGGCGGTGGAGCAGCGGGAGCAGCAGCGGCAAACCCTGGAAACAGCGGCTGCGGCCCAGCGGCAGCAGCTTGCGGAAGCCCAGCAGGCGGAAGCGACCCTGCAAAACCAGGCCGCCGAAACAGAAGCGCGGCTGGCAGAAGCTGGCCGCCAGCGGGACGATGTGAAAGCCCAGCGGGATCAGCTCTATTTGGATGTGCAGGAAACAAGCCGCAGAGCCAAGATTCTGGAGGATCTGGAGCGGAATTTGGAGGGCTTTGCCCACAGTGTAAAAACGGTGATGCGCATGGCGGAAAAAGGCGAATTGACCGGCGTACATGGGCCGGTCTCCCGCCTGCTCACAGTGCCTGAGGAATATGCCGTTGCGATCGAGACAGCCCTGGGCGGCGCGGCACAGTATATCGTGGTCTCCACTGAGCAGGACGCCAAGGCAGCCATTGGCCAGCTTAAGCGCAAGGACGGTGGACGGGCCACCTTTTTGCCGGTTTCCACCATTCGGGGCAAGACCCTTCGGGAAAATGGCTTGGAGCAATGCCCCGGCTTCGTAGGCATTGCCGGCGCGCTGTGCCGGTGTGACGCGCAGTATGACGATATCCTTCAGTCTCTGCTGGGGCGCATTGTTGTGGCGCAGACGCTGGATCACGCCGTGGCGATCGCCAAGCGGTTCCGGTACCAGTTCCGCGTCGTCACGCTGGACGGCCAGGTCGTCAATGCCGGCGGCTCCATGACCGGCGGCTCCCTGGCGCGGAAAAACAGCCTGTTGAGCCGCAGGCCGGAGATCGCGTCGCTCCAGGAACAATGCCGGCTGCTGGAGGCGCAGTACCAGGAGCAGGACCAGCGGTTGGCCCAGACTGACGCGGCCCTTGCGAAATTGCAGGAGGATTTGCAGGCATTGCGGCAAAAATTGTCGGAACAAGCTGCCAGCCGGTTAGAACTGGCCACAGCGCTGAACCGGCTGGAATCGGAACTTGGGGCAAACCGCGTGCAGATCCAGGAGCTGCTGGCAGAGCGGGGCTTTGCGGTCCAGCGCCGCGACGATTTGGCATCCGAGCAGGACAAGGCGGAGCAGCAGCTTGAAAAGCTGGCTGGCCAAATGCTCCAGGCGCAGGCGGAGCTGGGGAAAATCAGCGGTGGCCGCACCGAGCTGCAAACGCAGGCGGAGGCGCTTTCCGCCGAGATGCAGGAGCTGCGCATGGCTTTGTTGTCCGTCCAAAAGGACCGGGAGATTTTGGGCGCCGCCGCCGCTGAGCTGGAGGAAAAGCTGCGACAGGGCGGCGAGCAGGCGCACCACATACAGGAAGAGCTGGACTGGGTACGGCAGAAAAACCGGCAGCTGGAGCAGGAAATCGAGTTGACCCGCCAGGCCGCGGAAGCGCTGCGCGCCCAAGCCGCCGAAAACAAACAGGCGGCCGAGCAGCTCCACACGGACCGGATGGAACTGGAGAAAAAAACAGTGGAACTGCGGGCTATGGAGAAAGAGCGCGCCGCGACCAAAGAAACCATCGGTCAGGAACTGTCCCGTTTGGAGGAGCGCAAGCTGGGCTTACAGCGGCGATATGATGAGATCATCGAGCAGCTGTGGACGGAATATGAGCTGACCCGCAGGGAGGCCGAGACAGAAGCCGAGCCGGTGGAGGATGAAGCCGGGTCGGCGCGGCGGCTGCGGGAGCTGAAGAATCAGATAAAAGGACTGGGCAGCGTCAATGTGGACGCCATTGCGGAGTACGCCGAGGTCTCCGAGCGGTATGAGTTCCTCACCCGGCAGGTGGCGGACGTGGAGCAGTCCAGGACGGAACTGCGGGGGCTTATCCGTGACCTGACCCGCCAGATGACAGAAATCTTCACCCGGCGGTTTGGCGAGATCAACGGCTATTTTCAAACCACCTTTACCGAGCTGTTCGGCGGCGGCACGGCGCATTTGGAGCTCTCAGAGCCGGAGGATGTGCTGAATTCCGGCATTGCTATCCTGGCCCAGCCGCCGGGCAAGATCGTCAAAAATCTGGAGCTGCTCTCCGGCGGCGAAAAAGCACTGGTGGCGATCTCTCTGTATTTTGCCATTATGAAAGTAAGCCCGCCGCCGTTTTGTATGCTGGACGAGATCGAGGCGGCGCTGGACGATGTGAACGTCGTCCGGTTTGCGGAATACTTACGGCGGATGAATCAAAACACCCAGTTTATTGTCATCACCCACCGCCGGGGCACCATGGAGGAGGCCGATGTGCTGTATGGCGTGACCATGCAG
>CAZFHQ010000058.1:2900-7842 GCA_964519325.1 uncultured Clostridium sp. | reverse complement strand
CTCATAGTCCCTGTCCTGGAGGTCGAGGTAGAACCGCCGCAGCTGGCCCACCAGAAACATCCCCTTATAGACGATGGTGCGGGAGGAGCAGGAGACGACGTAGGTATTGTCGTTGGACTGCTCAAAGACCCGCCGGGCAATATACAGCTTGCGGTCAAATTCCAGGCCGCGGGCTGTTTTGTCCGGCCGCTCTACAAACCCCTGCTCGATGCAGGGCATACAGTCCAGTGCCTTGCTGCCCAGGGTCTGCGGGTTGATGGGTACCGTGCGCCAGCCAAGAAAGCGCATCCCTTCCTTCTCCACAATGATCTCAAACATCTTTTTGGCCTGCAGCCGCTTGAGGGTATCCTGGGGAAAGAAAAACATCCCAACGCCGTAATCCCGCTCCCCCCGCAGGGTAATGCCCAGGGAGGACGCGGCCTTGGAGAAAAACTTGTGGGAAATTTGCAGCAAAATGCCCACGCCGTCGCCGGTTTTGCCCTCGGCGTCTTTGCCGGCCCGGTGCTCCAGCTTCTCCACAATTTGCAGGGCATTGTCCACGATCTCGTGGCTTTTGCGCCCCTTCATATCCACCACCGCGCCGATCCCGCAGGCGTCATGCTCAAAGCGCGGGTCATACAGCCCCTGCGGGCCGATGTTGGCTTCCGTTCGGTTTGCTTCCATATGCGATTACCCCTTTCGCCGTGCAGCAACGGCAAATTCCAGCGCCAAAATGCAAGAAAAATTTTTTAAGTTGCAATTTAAGCCGTTCCGTTCCTGCAACACAAGCTAGTTCCAGTATACACCCAAATCATGGATTGTCAAGGGCTTTCATTCGATATTTGCAGTTTATTTCGCAATTTCTCCGAAAAATCTCTTGCGATTTTCCCCAAAAAAATTTTCCATTTTTTCTGAATCTCACAAAATTTTGCAAGTTTAAAATTTTATCCTTCATTTTTGTTGTAATTTATTCATAATTGGAGTATAGTGAAACCAGTGGTACCGGAAAAAGCGGTTGCATCCGGCGGCAGTGCCAACGCCGCGGTTTTCTATTTTGATTTTCTGCCACATATTTTGTATTGAAACGCTGCGCCCGCGGGCCGCAGCACGCTTGAAAGGATGGAAAGAACAATGTTAATCTCTGATGTGTTTGGCGCCAATGTGTTCAGCCGCGCCATTATGAAGGAACGACTACCCGAAAAGGTGTACGCCGAGGTGGTGTCCGTCATGGAAAACGGCGGGATGCTGAGCACTGCCTCCGCCGACTCTGTGGCGGACGCCATGAAATGTTGGGCAGAAGAAAAGGGCGCAACCCACTACACCCATTGGTTCCAGCCGCTCACCGGGCAAACCGCCGAAAAGCACGATTCCTTTTTAACCCCTCCGGATGAAATGGGCCACGCCCTCACCCAGCTCAGCGGCAAAAAGCTGATCATGGGCGAGCCGGACGCCTCCTCCTTCCCCTCCGGCGGCCTGCGGAATACCTCTTACGCCAGAGGCTACACCGCCTGGGACATCACCTCGCCCGTCTTTGTAAAAGAGCAAACTTGCGGTAATGTGCTCTGCATCCCCACTATCTTCATCTCCTACACCGGCGAGGCCCTGGACGCCAAAACGCCGCTGCTCCGCTCGGTGGAAGCGGTTTCACGGGAAGGCATCCGGCTGCTCCGCCTGTTCGGCAACACAAAGGCAAAAAAGATCAACGCCTATGTAGGCCCGGAGCAGGAATACTTTTTGGTGGACCGCAAGCTGCTGGAACAGCGCAAGGACCTGATCTACACCGGCCGCACCCTGTTCGGCGCCTCCGCGCCAAAGGGGCAGGAGCTGGACGACCATTACTTCGGCAAGATCCGCGCCCGGGTCGGTTCCTTTATGCACGACCTGAATATCGCGCTGTGGAAATACGGTATCACTGCCGCCACCCAGCACAATGAGGTGGCCCCTGCCCAGCACGAGCTTGCGCCGATCTTTGCCACCGCCAACATTGCCGTGGACCAGAACAACCTGACGATGGAAACCATGAAGCGGATCGCCTATGAGCACAAAATGTCCTGCCTGCTCCACGAAAAGCCCTACGACGGGATCAACGGCTCCGGCAAGCACAATAACTGGTCCCTGGGAACAGACACCGGCGAAAATCTGTTCTGCCCCGGCAAGCACCCGGAGGAGAACCTCCAGTTCCAGCTGATGCTGGCCTGCGTAATGCAGGCGGTGGACCGCCACGCCGACCTGCTGCGGGAATCCGCCGCCGATGTGGGCAACGACCACCGCCTTGGCGCCCAGGAAGCGCCGCCGGCGATCATCTCCATTTTTGTCGGTGACCAGCTCCTCTCCCTGATCCGGCAGATCATTGGCAAGGAGTTTGAAAATGTAGTCGTCAGCAAGCTGGATTCCGGCGTTTCCACCGTGCCGCTGCTGCAAAAGGATACCTCCGACCGCAACCGTACCTCCCCCTTTGCCTTTACCGGCAACCGCTTTGAATTCCGCATGGTGGGTTCCAGCGACAACATCGCGGAATGTAACACAGTGCTCAACGCGATCATGGCGGAGGCGTTCTGCGACGCGGCTGACGCCCTGGAAGGCTCTGAGAATTTTGAAGCGGACTGCAAGGCTTACATTAAAGACTTGATGATCCGCCACAAGCGCATCATTTTCAACGGCGACGGCTACAGCCAGGCGTGGGTCGCCGAGGCAGCCAGCCGCGGCCTGCCCAATATCCCCTGCATGGTAGAGGCCATCCCCGTGCTGACCCAGCCGGATGTGGTAGAGCTGTTCCAAAAGTTCAACATCTTCACCGAGGCGGAACTGGAATCCCGCGAGGAGATTTCCTACCAGACTTACTCCCACAAAATGGCCATTGAGGCCCGCACCATGCTCCACATGGCAGGCAAGCAGTATATCCCGGCCATCATCCGCTATGCCGCCTTCCTGGGCAGCAGCGTGACCTCTGTGGAAGCAGGCGGCGGCGACGCCTCCGTCCTGCGGCAGCAGCTTGCGCAGATCACCGCGCTGCTGAACCAGACCACCGCGGCGCTGGACAACCTGCGGGAGGTTTACGCGCAGGGAGACAAGCAGGCCAACGCGCAGGAAACCGCCCGCTACTTCTGCTACACGGTGGTGCCGGCGATGAACGCCCTGCGCGCCCCCATCGACGAGCTGGAAATGATCGTTTCCAGCGACTTCTGGCCGGTGCCGTCTTACGGAGACCTGCTGTATGACGTATAACCATCAGTGCCGATGGCTGAACCCATAACCCCAAACGCGCCGCGGGCATAGAACGCTCCCGCGGCGTTTTATACACAAACTGTTTACAGACATGATACAATTCGTTTGAATATTCCCAAACACATTGGGTTATAATAAAGACAGTGAAAGGAAGAACCGCCCTACAGGCAGACGGGACGCGATTCCTTTCCGCGCAGCGGCTCCCCCCATAGCCGCCTGCGAAAGTGTCATAATAAAACTCATATCAAAAAAGCGGCAGTGCGATAACTGCCGTTTTCTTTTTGTCCATTTTCTTTTGTTTTGCGCGCGGGAGGCCATTCCTCCCAAGCCTGCGCAAACTAAAATCGACCACCCTATTGGGTGGCCGATTTTCTGTGTGTTGGCGTCTACCTATTTTCCCAGGCCGTCGCCAGCCAAGTATTTTCGGCACCAATGAGCTTAACTTCTGTGTTCGGAATGGGAACAGGTGGACCCTCATCGTAATCAACACCAACTATTCTTTTGTGCCGTCTTCTAACGACTTTTATAGGATACCACAGCTTTTGCGAAATTGCAATACCTTTTTGAGAATTTTTTCACAACTCCGTAACAATTTGTTAAAATTAGCAAAAATTTTGTCATAACTCTGCAAAAAATATGTTTTTTGCCCAGGAAGTTTTGCAATCTCTTGCTTTTTGATGCCCCTTTATGGTAGAATAACGTTGATTGGGGCAAGGAACCGCCTCTATGTTTCAAGCGAAAGGCGTGATCGCGACCAATGGATTTTTGGCATTCCAATTTTTTACCGATCCTGCTGCTCTGCGCCATGGCGGCCAATCTGGTGTTGCCCTACTGCTGGGGCATTGTGTGGCGGGCATATCATCCGCTGAAAAAAGACACCCTGCTCCTCTATGACCCGGACAGTCCGGTGCGCTGGCTCCAGCGGCTATGGCGGCTGGTTTTGGGCGTCGTTTTCATCTTGGGCGGCGTCCTGTTTTACAGCAATATCTCCAGCACGATCTGGGTCAACCACGTCCTTTTGTATGCCATGCTCGGTTTTGGCTGCTTTGGCTGTATCATACCGGCCTGCTTCAGCCTGACCGACATCAAATATGTGGACTCGGTCCCTGCCAAACTCCACAACGTCTGTTATCTGTTTGGCATGATCTGCCTGCTGGTCGCCGCCCTGTGCGCCACCACCGTCGCCTTTGAATCCGGCGCGTCCATGCGCGGCGCTGTCTTTTCCATTATCAATCTGATCTCCATCTTCGCCTTTATGATTTATATGATGTCCGACCGGCAGGAATGCCGCGACACCATCATCGGTTATGAAGGCGTGTGGGAATTTGTGGTCTATCTTCTGGCCTTTGTCCCCATTGGCTGCACGGCCGTGCTGGTCCTCCTTTCCTAACCACCGCATCCCCCTATTATGATTTGTCTCACACACTGGCACACCGGTGTGTTTTTTTGCGGCCGTCTTTTACATGGCATAAGGGAAAGGGCCGGAACAGGAGGTGCCATTTTGTAATATTTTAATAGTATAATACAAAATGTATTATACTATTTGTATTAATTCTAAGCTATATTACATTTTTGATTTCTCCCGCTTGACTTCCCCGCAAAAACGGAGTAGGATTACAATAACCAGAGCGAATGTGTTGTTTGAAGGGAGCGATGATGATGAAAAAAAGATGGGCCGCCTGCCTGATCCTGGGCGCGATGTGCGCCGCCCTGCTGGCTGGCTGCGGCGCCGACTCCG
>CAZFHQ010000058.1:0-2800 GCA_964519325.1 uncultured Clostridium sp. | reverse complement strand
GCGGGCTCCACTGCCCCGTCCTCAGCTGTCGCCGAAACCAGCGCCCCTGGGCAAGCCCCCACGGTGGAATCGGTTTTATCTGCGCATGAGGGCAACAACATCGGGGAATTTTTCCATCTTACCGGCGCAGCAAACGCTGCCGTTGACGAGATCAACAGCGAAATGGACGAGCTGATGGAGGAATATCAGGAAATTGCCGCCCGCGATGACGGTTCCTGGGCGGAATACCGCACCTTTGTGGAATCCAACAGCCAATACATCAACCTGCTGGTCCACTCCATTACTTACCCTACCTATGGCACCCAGGGCGACATCACGTCCTTTACCTATGACATTGCCAACCAGCGCGCCTTAGACGCCGAGGACTGCCTGGCGGAATACAGCCTGACGGAAAGCAAGATCGCCAGCCTGTTTGCCGATTATTACAGCACGGCGGACGACAGCGCGCCCTACCGGAGCATAATCGAATCAGAGGTGGAGGGCTGTGTCCGCCAGGAGGACGGCAGCGCGGAATTTTATCTCAACGTGGAAACGGAACCAAAAGCGGACGCGCCGGACGAATACCAGACCTCCTCGTCCAACGCGCTTTACGTTTACAGCACCGCGGACGGCGGCTTTACCGCCTTCACCATGTATAGCGACGGAACCGATCTGTCATAACCGGCAGGTTCCTTCTCGCTTTTCAAGTTAATATGTAAATGGCAGCGTCCTGCGGGGCGCTGTTTTTTGTTGCGCCGCTGCTCACAAAACTTCACAAATAATTCATATTTTTTTGCTTTTTTACTGTAATTTGCAAAAAGATATGCTATAATGAGGGTACTGATTCGATCTGTTTTTGGCAGATCTACAAACTTAAAGGAGAAAAACCATGACTTCCGAACAAATTCTTATGCTGGTCTCCATTGGCGGCTATCTGGTGGTTGTTCTGGTAATTGGCATCTGGTGCTCCCGGCGAAACAATTCTGTCGACGACTTTTACCTGGGCGGCAGAAAGCTAGGCCCGCTGGTCACCGCAATGAGCGCCGAAGCCTCTGACATGAGCAGCTGGCTGCTGATGGGCTTGCCCGGCGTAGCCTATGCCACCGGCCTGGCAGACGCGACCTGGACAGCGATCGGCTTGGCCGTCGGCACCTATCTGAACTGGCTGATCGTATCCAAACGCATCCGCAATTATTCCCAGGTCTGCAGTAACTCCATCACCCTGCCGGACTTCTTTTCCAACCGCTATCGGGATAAATACAAGATCCTCATGGCGATCGCCGCGCTGATTATCATCATTTTCTTTGTGCCTTACACAGCCTCCGGCTTTGCCGCCTGCGGCAAGCTGTTTGCCTCTCTATTTGGCATCGACTATCACCTTGCCATGGTCATCAGCGCTGTGGTTATTGTGGGCTACACCTCTATTGGCGGCTTTTTGGCAGCCAGCACCACCGACTTTATCCAGAGCATCATCATGACGGCGGCCCTGCTGATCGTCTTTGGCTTTGGCATTGCCTGTGCTGGCGGCGTAGGCAACGTGATCGAAAACGCCTCTCAGCTGCCAGGTTATTTGAACCTGACCCAAACCTTCAACGCTGCTTCCAACAGCGCCAGCCCCTATTCCTTCCTCACCATTATTTCCACATTGGCGTGGGGCCTGGGCTACTTTGGTATGCCCCATGTGCTGCTGCGGTTCATGGCCATTGACGACAGCCGCAAACTGAAAACCTCCCGCAGGGTCGCTTCGGTGTGGGTGGTCATCTCCCTGGCCGTGGGCATCCTCATCGGCATCGTCGGCCTCGGCATGGTGCAGGCGGGCGCAATGCCGGCCCTGGATGATCCGGAAACCATCATCGTTGCCATTGCAAACCTGCTGAGCCAGAACGGCTGGTTCACCGCGCTGGTGGCGGGGCTGATTCTGGCGGGCATCCTGGCCTCTACCATGTCCACCGCCGACTCCCAGCTTTTGGCGGCCTCCTCTGGTGTGTCAGAGAATATTATCGGCGGGCTGTTCCGCATCAAAACCTCCAAGCGGGCTTCCATGATTATCGCGCGGATCACGCTGATTGGCATCTCCGCCATCGCCGTTCTGATCGCGTGGGATCCAAACAGCTCCGTCTTTGACATCGTGTCCTTTGCCTGGGCGGGCTTTGGCGCCACCTTCGGTCCCGTTGTGCTCTTCGCGTTGTTCTGGAAGCGGAGCAACATGTGGGGCGCGCTGAGCGGCATGGTCGTCGGCGGCGCAATGGTCTTTATTTGGAAATATGTGCTGGCGCCTCTCGGCGGCGTTTGGAGCATTTATGAGCTGCTCCCCGCATTCCTGGCCGCCTGCATCGTCAACATCATCGTCAGCTTAGTGACGACGAAACCAAGCCAGGAAATACTGGAGGAATTTGAGCAAGTCAAAGCGATGAAATAAGCATTTTACATAAAAATGGCCCTCCCGATTTTTGAGTTCGGGAGGGTTTTGCTATGTGTTAAAAGAAGCGGCAGGCCGTTGCGCAGACGCAGATATGGCACACCGTGAAAACTGCAGGCGGCAGCGGCGCGGGGCAATTTTCCATGCCTTGACATAACAAACCCGTGCAAAAGAAGCAGCCCGCCCAAGGCCGACGCGCCGGAATCCAGCCGTAAAATATCAATGCGAAATTGCCGAATCCTCGGCACCACACCATAACGTAAAATAAGAAAAGCCAGCCGTATGGCTGGCCTTGTGCTTTCCAGCACACTCAAAACTGAATAAAGCAATTCCAGGGAAAAGCGAGTTTCTACAATCTCCACAAGATTCGATCTTATGGACAAGCCCTCGACCTATTAGTAC
>CAZFHQ010000057.1:3054-7893 GCA_964519325.1 uncultured Clostridium sp. | reverse complement strand
GGACTTGATCCGCTCCGCGGCCGCCTTGATGCGGGCAAACTCCTCTTTATCGTAATCTGTTGGCAGATTGACCCAGCCGATGAAATCATTGCCGAGACCGGTGCCGTCATGCAGGGCCGCGTGAGCCGCCTTTACCTGGTTGGCGATCCCGCAAAATTCATGCTCCGCTACAAAACCTTCCAAATGCTGCAAATCGACTTGAATAGACATACGATTTCCTCCTGTTTTTATCTTTCGACATTTTCTTCTTATTTTACTATATTGTGCCGAATATTGCAAGATGCAGCGCTGTCATTTTTGCCGGTTTTTCACAAAAAACATAAAACGCTACCAGGAAAGCAGCGACTGGAACAGCCGGTGCAGGCAGGCGGCAAAATCAATGCGGCCAACCCCCTCCGCCGCGTAAAGCTCCACCGCGGCCAGCTCCTCGTCCTCCTGGGTCAGGAATTTGACGCTGCCCAGGCGCTGGCCGGCCTCCACCGGCGCGTCCACCGTATCCTCAATGGTGATCTCCGTTTTCAGTTCACTGTCAGCGCCCTTTTCCACCAGGATCCCCTCCGGCAGCTCAGCCTGCGCCGTCACGGTGTCCCGCAGGCCGTTAGTCACCTTCACCGGCGGCAGCTCCGGCAGCTCCGGCGTGACCACCGACCAGTTGGCAAAGCCGAAATCCAGCAGGGCCGCCGCGTCCGCAAACCGCTCCTTGGTGGTGGCGCAGCCCAGGACGACCCCCACCAGCTTGAGGCCGTTCCGCTCCGCCGTGGCGGAGATGCAGCTCCCCGCCGCGCTGGTGGTGCCGGTTTTCAGTCCGGTAATGCCGCTGTATGTTTTAATCAGCTTATTGGTATTGACAAGCTGGGTTTCCCCGCCGCGGACAGAGTCCATCCATGTCAGCGTATAGTCAAAAATCTTTTCATGCTTTATTAATTCCGCCGACATGATCGCCACGTCCCGGGCGGTGGTCAAGTGGCCTTCCTCGTCCAGGCCGTTGCAGTTTAGAAAGGTGGTGTTCACCATGCCCAGCTCCCCCGCCCGCTGGTTCATGCGGGCCACAAAATCCGTTTCGCTGCCGGCGACCAGCTCCGCCAGCACCACCGCCGCATCGTTGGCGCTCATGATCACCGTGGCCTTCAGCAGGTCGTTCACGCTCATTTCCTCGCCGGCCTTGAGCCAAATATCGGAGCCGCCCATGGAGGCGGCGTGCTCGCTGGCAACCGCCATATCGTCCAGCGAGATCGTCCCAGCGTCGACGGCCTCCATGACCAGCAGCAGCGTCATCACCTTGGTGATGGAGGCGCAGGGCCGCTGCTCGTCTGCGTTTTTCTCAAAGAGCACCCGGCCTGTTATCGGCTCGATTAAAATGGCCGAGGGCGCTGTGATTTCTTCTTCGGTAAGCGCCGAAACGGACATGGCAAAGCTGCCGGCAGCAGCCACGCAAATACTCATCACCAGCCCCACGCACAACAGCTTCCATGGTATCGTCATCATTTGTCGTTTCATCCCAGATCCCTCCCGTTTCGCTTATCCATCTATATGCATCGGCGGGACGAATCAGACTAAGAAAAAAGCGGCCCCGCACGGAGACCGCTCTATCAATACTGTTTAAATGCCGCAGACGGAGCACACACGAAACCTTGCCAACGAGGGGACCGCCCAGGGGAACAACTCCTGGAACACGGCCCGCCACTGGGGATTCCCCTCCGCCAAATCGGTGAGGGCTGTCCATGCGTCCCTGTCGATTTCATTGGGGCCGTAATTGTCGAAATTCGGCAGCGCTTGGGAGAATAGGCCGTATAAATCTAACGCATCCCAAAGATCGGCGGGAGATTCCAGGGATCCGCCAGCCAGAATTGGCCGGAAAACGCACCCCGCTGGAACTCATAATAGCAGCTACTGCCCAACGCTTTCCGCTCTGCTTCTGTCACAAAACAGGTCATTGCGTCACCTTGCTTTTGATAGCATCCCGCCGAACATCATATTTGTAATCACACAGGCTTCATCCAGTTCTTTTGCTGCTTTCCCTCGTCGGTCAGCAGGGCTTCCAATCTTGCGCCGCAAACGGGGCAAGCCGCCAATTCATCGAAAAAAATTCCTGTCGCAATATTCCCAATATTTCATAAGCTTCTTCTGGAATCAGTTCAGCTTAATGGGCTGGTTCTCGTACAGGGCGGTGACTTCTTCCGCGGAAAGGCTGTCCTTTTCCATCAGCGCTTTCGCGATCCGGTCGATGGCTGGCCAGTTCGCTTCGGCAAAGGCCACCGTCTCATCCCACAGCCGCTGGGAGAGGACCTCGCACTGGTCCATCATTTTGTTCTGTCCGGCCAGGCCAAAGTCGCTGTAATCCAGCAGGCCGTTTTTCTGGGTGAGGGTAACGAGATTCTGGATGACCTGGGTGGCCTCCCGAATGTCCTGGGCCGCGCCCAGGGTGACGCCTGTCTCCCGCTTGCCGGCGAGCAGATATTCCGCGGCGCGGCCCGCATAGAGCAGCTTGACCCGGCTCTCCAGGTTGCCCACCGTGGGCAGGCGGCAGTCGCTGGGCGGCACGCTCATGGTCACGCCGCCGGTGCCTGCCGTCGTCGGCAGCACCGTGACCCGCCGCACAATATGGTCGGTGAGCGCCAATGTCGCCACGGCGTGGCCTGCCTCGTGATAGCTGACGATCTCGTGTTCTGTCCGGCTGCGGTCGCCTATGCTGTTTTTGATATGGCCCTTCAGCGCCATCTGGATGCTGGCCTCCTCGATCTGCCGGCGTGTGATCTCGCTGGATTTGCGGGTCAGGGCCAGCAGCGCCGCCTCGTTGAGCAGGGACGCCAGCCCAGCGCCGGAAAAGCCCACCGTGTCTTTTGCCAGCTCGGCAAAGTCCACATCTGCGGCAAACTTTTTGCCCTTGGCATGCAGGCGGAGGATCTTCTCCCGGGCGGCGCAGTCCGGCGGCGGCAGAACAAACTGCTTGTCAAAGCGGCCGGGCCGCACCAGGGCCGGGTCCAGATCCTCCGACCGGTTGGTGGCGCCGATGACCAGCACGCCGTCGGCAGACTCAAAGCCGTCAATGGCGGAGAGCAGAGCGTTGAGACACTGGGTGTATTCCCGTCCGGCGCCGTCGGTGCTGCCGTCCCGCCTGGAGCCGATCGCGTCCAGCTCGTCGATAAACACAACGGAGGGCGCATGCTCCCTTGCCTCTTTAAACAGCTTGCGCACCCGGCTGGCGCCCAGGCCCGCGTACATTTCAATAAACTCAGAGGCATTGGCGGAATAAAAATTCACACCGGTCTCGCCTGCCAGCGCCCTGGCAAACAGGGTTTTGCCGTTGCCCGGCTCGCCCTCCAGCAGCACGCCCTTGGTAATGTGCGCGCCCAGCTCCAGGCACAGGTTCGGGTTTTTCAGCGTTTCCGCAATGGTTTTCATGTCCGCTTTAATCTCATCCAGCCCCGCCACGTCGTCAAAGGTGGTTTCCGGCCGGCTGGCCGCGTCCACATTGTAATTGCCGGACCCCGGCATCATTTTCAGCACGATAACGATGATCAGCAAAAACGGGAGATACGGCAGCAGGTTCAGCAGGATATTCAGCCAAACAGAGGTGGAGACCTCCTCCACCTCGACGCCATCCAGCAGCATCTGCTCCTTAAAGTCGTCCACCTTTGGGTTGTCCGTTTCATACACGGTGTCGTCCTCCGGCTTTTGGAAGGTAAATTTCGCTTTGCTGGAGGAATAGGTGATCTTCTCCACCTGGCCCTCCTCCACCATGGCGCGGAACTCCACATAGGAGACCTCCTCCGGCTGGTTGGAAACCACCACGCCCACAATGATGGAAACCACGATGGCGGCCGCCGCCAGCACCGCGACCCCAATGGCGATATATTGCTTTTTGCGGGAGGATTTGCCCCGTTTTCCTCGGTTTTTCTTGTTCTCTGCGCTCATGCGGCCGCACCGCCCCTTTCGACTGCGTTATTCCTGATGGTGGTAAATCTTATTTATCATAACACAAAGTGTGCTGCATTTGTCATATATTTTGTAAATTTTAAGAAAACCGGCCCTTTCCGGTACAAAACCTGGAAAGAGCCGGCCAGCTTACAGCAGCGCCATGCCGTTTTATTTCATGTTTTCCTCATACTGCTGGATCATCTTTTTGACCATCTGGCCGCCGACAGAGCCAGCCTCCTTCGAGGTCAGGTCGCCGTTGTAGCCTTGCTTCAGGTTGACGCCCACCTCAGTGGCCGCCTCCATCTTGAACTGATTGAGGGCTTCCTTTGCCTCCGGCACTAACGCCTTGTTGCTGCTGGACATAATCAACACTCCTTTTCATCCTTGAAAATTCAGCTTGCAAAAGCTCGTTTGTGTGTTTGCCCTCCTATTGTATGTGGAGCCGTGTGGATTATATCTGTGAATTTCTGCAATTTTTTTTGACAACTGACAAAAAACGCCCTAAAACCGGTAGCCCTGTTCCCACGGGACGCCGGCCAGCAGCAGCACCGAGACCGCCGCCAGGACCTGCCGAGGGCTCATGGCGGCGGCGAGCGTTACCGGTATCTCGCAAGGCTCCAGGACACGGCGGCTGGCCAGCACCACATTGCGCTGCACGCTGACCGTAGCGCTGCCCTCCGTCATGCTGGCAAGGCTGACTGTCGCCCGCGGCGAGGTGCCAAAATCAACGCCGCGGCCGCCCGCCCCTTGCAAAAAAGCGGACACACGGCTGTTTTCCCCATCAAAGGCAACGACAGCTTCTGGCGGCAGGCAAGCGCCCGCAGGCAATGGCGCGCTGTTTTTCAGCAGCAGCACCATCGGTTCCCCGTCCGGCCTCCCTGCCGGAATTTTGTCCACGCCAATGCCTCAGGCAACTACCTC
>CAZFHQ010000057.1:0-3044 GCA_964519325.1 uncultured Clostridium sp. | reverse complement strand
GGAATCCGCGGCGCAGCCGTAACCCGCAGCGGGAGCGCCGCCCTGTTTTGCAGCACCGCCCGCCGGATGCAGTCCGCCGGCGCTTCCTCCCTGCCGCACACCACTACAATGTCCAAGTCCTCATCCCCCGCCTTGCTCACTGGTTACAGTATTTGCAGCAAAAGCCGCATTATTCCAGGAACCCCCGCTTTGCCCGCCGCGGCTTGAAACGGGAAAATTCGCGGGACATTTTTTGTGAAAAAGATTGCGCTTTCCCCAAGGCTCGTGGTACACTTGACTTACAGCGAATCGCTGTACTTTTTTGAAAGGGGTTTTATGAATGAAAAAAATAGTCTTAAAGGTACTGTCCCTGGCGCTGCTGGCGGTCATGCTTGTTTGCGCGGCAACCGCCTGCACCTCCACCGGTGATGCAGGGGAATCCTCCGCGGCGGCGGAAAAAGCGGCCGTCAACGTCGGCGCGCTGAAAGGCCCGACCGCAATGGGCATGGTCAAGCTGATGGAGGATAACGAGGCAGGCTCCGCCGCCAACGACTACACCTTCACCATCGCCGCGGCGATCGACGAGGTAACGCCAAAGATCGTGCAGGGCGAATTTGACATCGCCGCCGTGCCGGCAAACGTCGCGTCGGTGCTTTACAATAACACAGGCGGGGCTGTCAGCGTGCTGGCTGTCAACACCCTTGGCGTGCTCTATATTGTAGAAACCGGCGATTCCATCCACTCTGTAGAGGACCTGAAGGGCAAGACCATCTACGCCAGCGGCAAGGGCGCAACCCCGGAATATGCCCTGAATTACATTCTGGAGAAAAACGGCCTTGATCCGGAAACCGATGTGACTATCGAGTATAAATCTGAGCATACCGAGTGCGTGGCGGCCCTGCTGGCGGACGAAAACGCCATTGCCATGCTGCCCCAGCCCTTCGTCACCACGGCGCAGGCAAACAGCGACAACATCCGCATTGCGCTGGACCTGACCGAGGAGTGGGAAAAGGTGCAGGAAACAGAAACGGAAAAATCCGCGCTGATCACCGGCGTTGTGGTCGTCCGCAACGAATTCCTGGAAGCGCACCCGGACGCTGTCAACGCGTTCCTCGATGAGTACGCCGCCTCTGTGGAATATGTCAACGCCAACGTGACAGAAGCAGCCGCGCTGATCGAAAAGCAGGACATCGTAACTGCCGCTGTCGCGGAAAAAGCCCTTCCATACTGCAACATCACCTTTATTGAGGGGGACGAGATGAAGACCCAGCTCAGCGGCTACCTGGCCACCCTGCTGGAGCAAAACCCAGAAGCCATCGGCGGCAGCCTCCCTGACGATGCGTTCTATTACGTCAGATAAAAAGCGCAAAAAAAGAACGATCCGCCTTTGGGCCGTTGCCATCTGGCTGCTGCTCTGGCAGCTTGGCAGCTGGGCGGTAGGGCAGGAGATCCTGTTGGTATCTCCTGTTTCTGTCGCCATCCGGCTGACAGAGCTGGTGCGGGAGAGCGACTTCTGGCTGTCGATCCTCTTTTCCTTCAGCCGGATCTTCCTGGGCTTTTCGCTGGCGCTGCTGGCCGGCCTGGTGTGCTCGGCCCTGGCTTCATGGAATCGTTGGATACGGGATTTTCTCCAGCCGCTGATCCTGGTGATGAAATCCACGCCGGTGGCCTCCTTTGTCATCCTGTGCCTGATCTGGATCTCCTCCCGCAACCTTTCGGTGCTGATCTCCTTTGTGATGGTGTTCCCGATCCTGTATACCAACCTGCTGGAGGGCATCCTCCGCACCGACCCGCAGCTTTTAGAAATGGCGGCGGTGTTTCGGGTCCCGCTATCCCGCCGGATCCGCTATATCTATCTTTCCCAGGTGATGCCCTATTTCCGCTCCGCCTGCTCCGTTTCCCTGGGGCTTTGCTGGAAATCCGGCATTGCCGCCGAGGTCATCGGCATCCCAAGCGGCTCCATCGGAGAAAAGCTGTATCAGGCAAAAATCTACCTGAACACGCCGGACCTGTTCGCCTGGACCGTCGTCATCATCGTGGTCAGCATGGTGTTTGAGCGGCTGTTCCTGTTCGCGATTCAGGCGCTGCTGAAAAAGCTGGAAAGGATGTGAGCCTGTGGACATTGTGGTAAAGGATCTGTGCAAATCTTACGGGCCGCTCCAGGTGCTGCAAAATTTCAGCTGTACCTTTCCCCACGGGCGGGTCAGCTGCATCACCGGCAGCTCCGGCAGAGGGAAAACCACCCTGCTGCGGCTGCTGATGGGATTGGAGCAGCCGGACAGCGGCTCCATCTCCGGCCTGGAGGGAGCGCGGCTGAGCGCTGTGTTCCAGGAGGACCGCCTGTGCGAAAACCTGAGCGCTGTCTCCAACCTGCGGCTGGTGCAGCGGAACCGGATGCCCAAGGAGCAGCTGTTGCGGGAGCTGGAAAAAATTGGCCTTTCGGACTGCGGCGACAAACCGGTGCGGGAGTTCAGCGGCGGCATGAAGCGCCGGGTCGCCATGGTGCGGGCCATGCTGGCGGAATTTGATGTGCTGATCCTGGACGAACCGTTCAAGGGCGTGGACGCCAAAACCTACGCCCTGGTGACCAGCTATGTGCGGGAGAAGATCCCAGGCAAAACGGTCCTGCTGGTGAGCCATGACCCGAGAGACATCGAACAGCTGGGCGGCATAGAGTTCCCACTGTAGCTTTGCCCGGCCATGCGCCCAACACAGCAAACAAGCAAAACAAAAAGAGTTAAGCTGTAAAAGAAAGCGACAGCTTAGCTCTTTTTTTATTGCCCTCCCCGCCGCAGCGTGAGCATGGGCGGCGCGCTAATTTGCGATCTGCCTGCCGGTGTTGTCAATAGTGTAGTCGTCTTTTAAGATCAGCGCCGAAACCGGCACGATCTCATAGCCCTCGCCCTGGAGCTTCTCCAGGATCAGCGGCAGCGCCGCCGGCGTGTGCTCCGCACCATTGTGGAACAGCACAATGGAGCCGTTCTGCACCTTGCTGGTCACCCGCTCCACCATTTGCTCTGCCGTGGGGTTTTTCCAGTCCAGGCTGTCCACATCCCACTGCACGG
>CAZFHQ010000056.1:0-7933 GCA_964519325.1 uncultured Clostridium sp. | reverse complement strand
ACCACAGCGCCAGCCGCGATGATTGCGTTGTCGCCGATGGTCACGCCGGGGATTACGGTAACGCTGGCGCCGATCCACACGTTTTTGCCAATGGTGATAGGCTTGGGGTAAACGGACGCCCGATCCTCCGGCCGGATGCCGTGGTTCAGCGTTGCCAGCACCACATTATGGCCGATTTGTGTGCCGTCGCCAATGGTGATGCCGCCCTGGTCCTGGAAGCGGCAGCCCGAATTGAGAAAGACGTTTTTGCCAATGCGGATATTCCTGCCAAAATCAGCATAAAACGGCGGGAACATCCGGAAGGACGGGTCGATCTCCCGACCGGTCAAACGGCTCATCAGGACGCGGACCTCCTCCGGTGTGTGGTAGCCAGCGTTCAGTTCGGCGGTGGTGCGCATCGCTTCCTCCGCCGCAGCGTGAAGCAGGAGGGACAGGGGCGACCCGGCGTGGATCGGTTCCCCTCGGTCCAGCGCTTCTAAGAGACTTGTCCATTCCATTACGGTTCCTCCCGTTCCTGCGCCCGCTGGTTGCGGCGGTAGTCAAGATGATCCTGGAGAATAATGGTAGCCGCCACCGCGTCCACCACCGCCTTCCGCTTTTTGCCGCGGGTATCGGTGACATTGAGATAATTGTGGGCGCTGACGGTGGTGCCACGCTCGTCCTGCATCGTCACAGGCAGGCCGGTCTTTTCCCGCAGCGCTTGTGCAAAGGCAAGGGCGTTTTGGGCGCTCTCCCCCCGACTGCCGTCCATGTTCAGCGGCAGGCCAACCACCAGCCGCTCCACCTGATGCTCGGTGATCAGGGCGGCAATCGCGTCTAATAATTTCTCCTGATTGTAAGAGGGCAGCACGGCCAGCGGAGAGGCCAGCAGCTCGCTGGGGTCGCTGACGGCAATGCCGGTACGGGCCTTGCCAAGATCAATAGCCATGAGCTTCATTGTTCCGCCGCCCCCTTAGTTCCAGTCGTCCTGGCCGCGCCGCTCAGGCCGCCACCAAACCTGGTTGGCCAGCGTGGAGGTGGACGCATCCAGATGGGAGGCGTCGCTTTCCATGGTGAGGGACGGGGTCAGCTGGTCATCAAAATCAATGTAGGTGACGGCGGTGTTGTCGCACCAAATGATTTCATTCAGCTTTTCAATATCGTTGTATTTCAGTCGGCAAAGGAGATTGCGGATGGCGCAGCCGTGAGAAACAACGAACACGGTTTCCCCGGCGTGGCGCGAGGCGATCTCCAGCACCGTTTGATAGATGCGGTCATAAACCTGGTGCATCGTCTCGCCGCCCTCCGGCGCGAAGTTCCACGGCTCCATGCTCCAGTGGCGGGCAGACTCCGGATACAAATTGGGCAGGTCCTTCCAGGGCTTGCCCTCCCAGACGCCGCCGTTGATCTCCATCAGGCCGTCCTCAAAATACAATGGTACAGCGTGAAATTTTCGGATCGCTTCCGCCGTTTCTTTTGCGCGGCGGAGCGGGCTGGTATAAATGGCGGTGCAGGCCATGTTGCGGCAGCGCAGCGCCAGCAGGTCCAGCTGCTTATGGCCCTTCTCACTGACGGCGGCGTTGCTGTGTCCCTGGAACAGCCGCTTGGCGTTGCCCTCCGCCTCCGCGTGGCGTACTAAAATGATTCGTGTCATTACCAAAGCTGCACCTTGCCTGTCAATTCTGCCACGGACGCAATGTGCTGTTCATCCAGGTATTGGCTGAGGCCCTCCAGAATTTTGACCGGAACGTAAGGGTCGGTAAAAAAGGCAGTGCCTACCTGGAGGGCGGCGGCACCGGCCAGCATCAGCTCCACAGCGTCCTGCCACTTGCTGACGCCGCCCATGCCGACGATGGGGATCTTCACCCGCTGGTATGCCTGGGAGATCATGCGCACCGCTACGGGCAGCAGCGCCGGGCCGGAAAGGCCGCCGGTATTGTTCCGGATAATGGGCCGTCGGGTTTGAATGTCGATGCGCATACCGGTGATGGTGTTGATCATGGAGATAGCGTCCGCGCCGCCTGCTTCCGCCGCCGCGGCGATCTCGCCAATATCGCTGACATTTGGGGACAGCTTGACCATCAGGGGCTTTTTGCAGTGGGCGCGCACCTGCTTGGTGATCTCGCCCACGCCCGCGCAGGAGGTGCCAAACTGGACGCCGCCCTCTTTCACGTTGGGGCAGGAGATGTTCAGCTCGATCATGTCCACGTCCGTGTCGGAGAGCTTCTCCGCCATGGCGCAGTAGTCCTCATAGGTGTTGCCGGCAATATTGGCGATCACTGTGGTACCCTGTGTTTTGAGCCAGGGCAGGTCATGCTCGATGAAATAATCGACGCCGGGGTTTTGCAGGCCAACGGCGTTGAGCATACCGCCGGGCGTTTCCGCGATCCGGGGCGGCGGGTTGCCCGGCCGCTCCTTGAGGGTAATGCCTTTGCAGGAAATGCCGCCCAGTGTGCTCAGGGGGTAAAACTCCATATATTCCCGGCCAAACCCAAAGGTGCCGGAGGCCGCGATGATCGGGTTGGAAAAGTCAACGCCCGCTACTGTCACTTTTAACTCTGCCATTTTTCTTCACCTCCTACCACGCGAGCTTTCGATAGTCAAACACCGGACCGTCCTTGCAGACATGGCCGTAAGTCTCGCTGCCGTCGTCCCGCTTTACCTTGCAGGCGCAGCCCAGGCAGGCGCCAATGCCGCAGGCCATCCGCTCTTCCAGAGAGATCTGGCACTCGATCTGCTTTTCGTCAGCCACCTTGCACAACGCCTTCAGCATCGGCATGGGGCCGCAGGCGAAAATCACGTCGGCCTCCACGCCGTCCAGGCATTCTGTCACCAGGCCGTGGTGGCCGTAGCTGCCGTCGTCTGTGGCGACGATGACCTTGCAGCCGGCTGCCGCAAAGTCCTCCTGGAGGATCATGGCGTCCTTGCTGCGGAAGCCGATGACCACAGTGGCGTTCTCGCCAAAGGATTTGGCCGGATTGAGCAGCGGCGGCACGCCGATACCGCCGCCGACAAACAGCGCTTTGCGGCTTGTGTCGCCCAGCTGAAAGCCGTTGCCCAGCGGGCCAAGCAAATCGAAGCTGTCGCCCACCTCGAACCGAGAGAGCAGCTCGGTACCCTCGCCGCGAATTTCAAAAACAAACCGCAGCGTTTCCTGTTCCTTGTCCACGTCACAGATGGAGATGGGCCGGCGCAGCGTTTTGCCCGGCGCCAGCAGGTTGGCAAACTGGCCCGGACGGGCAATCTTTGCCAGCTGGCCCGCTTTGACTACAAAGCTGAAAATCCCTTTCGCAAGCTCCTGTTTTGCCAGGATCTCGCAGACCTTTACATCATATTTCATCGAAATTCTCCCTTGCTTTTGATTGGATCAGCCGATCCTGCCCAGCTTGCCGACGATCTCATCCCGCATCCGGATGGCCTCTGCGCGGGCTGCCTTGGCGTAATCTTCGCCTGGCACGCCCTGCTTTTGATAGGCGCACATAATCCCGCGGGAGGAGTTGATCACAGCGCCAAGCCCCTTTTCATCGAAGGCGGGCAGCACATCGTCCGCGCCGCCGCCCTGGGCGCCGTATCCCGGCACCAGGAAGAAGGTAGTGTTCAGCGCGGCGCGCAGCTCCGCTAATTGCTGAGGATAGGTCGCGCCCACCACAGCGCCAACGCCGCTGTAGCCGTACTTGCCCATGGTGCTCTGGCCCCACTGCTCGCACTTTTTGCCCATGGTCAGGTAGACGGAATCGCCGCCCTCCAGATTGAGGTCTTGCAGCTCGCCGGAGGAGGGGTTGGAGGTCTTGACCAGGACGAAGATGCCCTTGTCCTCCGCTTCACAGATTTTCAGCAGCGGCACGATGCCGTCAGAGCCGAGGTAGCCGTTGACGGTCAGGCTGTCGCCGCCAAAGGGGACGCACAGTTCACCCTCGACCTCCACCTTGCCCAGATGGGCGGCCGCGTAGGCTTCCATCGTGGTACCAATGTCGTTCCGCTTGCCGTCGGTGATGACGAACATCCCCTTTTCCTTGGCATAAGCAATGGTGTCGTAGAGCGCCTTGACGCCCTGCCAGCCGTACATCTCATAATAAGCGCACTGAGGCTTGACCGCCGGCACAATGTCGCACAGCGTGTCGATAAGCCCCTTGTTAAACTCCAGCAGGGCGGCGGCGGCCCCTTCTAAGGTTTTGCCGTACTTGGCATAGCACCCCGCCTTGATGTGCGACGGGATATAGGCCAGCTTGGGGTCCAGGCCAGCCACTGTGGGATTCTGCGTTTTGATGATACCTTCGATGAGGCGATCCATTGACATAACGATTTTCTCCTTTTATGCTTCTTCCTGATATACGATCCGGCCCTTGCAGATGGTCAGCTTGACCTTGCCCTGCAGCGTCATGCCGTGAAATACGGCATTTTTGCTCTTACCGTGGAGCTTGTTCTTGTCCACGGTCCACCGCTCGTTCTCGTCGATCAAAATAAGGTCTGCGATCTCGCCGGGCTGCAGCACGCCGCCGGGGATTCCCAGCAGCTGCGCCGGCTGATAGGACATGAGCCGCAGCAGCTTGGGCAGGGGGAGCACGCCGCCCTTGACCAGCGCGGTGTAGCAGGCGGAGAAGGAAGTCTCCATGCCGACAACGCCGTTGGGCGCTTTATAAAAGTCGGCTTTTTCCTCCGGAGTGTGGGGCGCGTGGTCAGTGGCAATGGCATCGATGGTCCCGTCCTGCACAGCCTCCAGCATGGCAAGGCGGTCCGCTTCAGTCCGCAGGGGCGGGTTCATCCGGTAGTTGGCGTTTTTGGCGCGCAGCGCTTCGTCTGTCAAAAGCAGATAATGGGGCGCGGTTTCCGCCGTAACCTTTACGCCGCGGTGTTTCGCGTCGCGGATAAGCGCCAAAGAGGTGCGGGTACTCACATGGCAGATGTGGATCGGCACATCATAGGCCGCCGCCAGCGCGATATCCCGCGCGGTGCCGCAGTCCTCCGCCGCTGCCGGAATGCCCGGCACCCCCAGCGCGCGGGAGACTTCCCCTTCGTTCATCAGGCCGCCCTTTGCCAGGAACAGGTCCTCGCAGTGGGAGACAACCCGCATCCCCAGCTTGGGCGCTTGCCGCATTGCCTGGGCCATGAACCTGGTGTTTTCCACTGGCCGGCCGTCGTCGCTGAGGGCGATGGCGCCGGCATCCTTGAGGGCGGCAAGGTCATTCATCTCCCCGCTGGAAAGGCTATGGGTGATCGCCGCCGCAACGTAAACCCGCGCGTCCGCCCGCTCCGCCTTGTCCAGAATATACCGCACCGTTTCCGGCGTATCGGTGGTCGGGATGGTGTTGGGCATAGCCAGCACGCTGGTCACGCCGCCGGCAGCCGCCGCTTTACAGCCGGTGAGGATGTCCTCCTTTTGGGTCTGGCCCGGATCCCGCAGGTGGACGTGCATATCCACCAGGCCGGGCGCGCCAACCAGCCCCGCCGCGTCGATGACCTGCGCACCGTCTGCCGGCAGGTTCGTGCCGATTGCCGCGATCCTGCCATCCCTCACCAGCACGTCGCCTGTGCAGATCTGTTCTGTTTTCGGGTCAAGGATCGTCCCGTTTTGAATCAAAATACGATGCAAAATACCACTCCATTCTCACAGCTTCCAAAAAACGCGCAAGCTGAAACTCTTAATTTCATATTATAGCACAAACAGGCGCAATGTGCAAAATGAAAGTCATACGCTCCCATTTTGTCAAACGCAGCCGGAACGTTTGCCGCCGCGCTTGCCAATGCCCCCTTACGCCTGCCGGATTGAAAAAAATCCCGGCACTGTCCGCTTGGGATCCGCGCCGGGATTCGGCTTTTCTCAATGCAACGCAGAGAGAAAAGCTGCTCACTTTTTATATTTTTCCCGCGCTACATAGGTGGTATGCAGCAGGTGATGGGCTTTTTCGCTGCCAGGCTCGCCAAGATATTCATCGTAGACCCGCTTGATTAATGGGCTTTGATGGCTCTTGCGCAGCGGCAGGCTTCGGTCCTCCTCATACAGGGCCTCGGCGCGCTTCTCCTTATAGTCGGTGAAGTTGCGGACCACCGCCGGCTGATAAGGCTGGCCGCCGCCATTGATGCAGCCGCCAGGGCAGCCCATGATCTCAATAAAGTGATAATCAGCCTCACCATTTTTGATCTTATCCAGGATCACACGGGCGTTCTGCATACCGCTGGCCACCGCCACATTGACCTTCATGCCGGCTACATCATAGCTGGCTTCCTTAATCTCCGCCATGCCGCGCACGGCATGGTAGTCGATCTCCTTCAGGTCCTCGCCGGTAAGCACGTCGGCCACAGTGCGCAGGGCGGCTTCCATCACGCCGCCAGTGGTGCCGAAGATGGCGCCGGCGCCGGTGGAAATGTCCATACAGGGGTCAAAGTCCTCGTCCGGCAGGTTGACAAAGTCAATGCCGCAGCGCTGAATGAGCCGGCCCAGCTCACGGGTGGTCAGGGTGTAGTCGTTATCCATCAGGCCCTCGCCCGCGCCGTTCATGTCGTCCCGCTGGATCTCGAATTTCTTTGCGGTACACGGCATAATGGAAACGCTGACGATATTTTTCGGGTCGATGCCCTGCATCTGGGCAAACCAGGTTTTGGTCACAGCGCCCTGCATAGACTGGGGCGACTTGCAGCTGGAGAGGTGGGGCAGCAGCTCCGGATAGAAATACTCGATGTACTTGACCCAGCCCGGAGAGCAGGAGGTGATCATCGGCAGGACGCCACCCTCTTTCACTCTGCGGATAAACTCGGTACCCTCCTCCATGATGGTCAGGTCGGCGCCGAAATCCGTGTCGAACACCCGGTCAAAGCCCAGGCGGTGGAGCGCCGCCACCATTTTGCCCTTGACATTGGTGCCGATGGGCATGCCGAAACATTCGCCCAGGGTAGCGCGGATGGCAGGCGCGGTCTGCACCACCACAAATTTCTCCGGATCGGCAATCGCCGCCATAACTTCCTTGGTGCTGTCTTTTTCAACCAGCGCGCCGGTCGGGCAGCTGACGATGCATTGCCCGCAGGAGATGCAGGCCACGTCCGCCAGATTTTGCTCAAAGGCGCAGGCAATGTGGGTATCAAAGCCGCGGCCGTTTGGCCCAATGACCGCCGTATGCTGCGCCGCGCAGGCGGCCACACAGCGGCGGCACAGCACGCATTTGCTGTTGTCGCGGATCATGTGGACAGCGGTGTCATCATAGGTAATATCCGGCATCGCGCCGTCATACTGCCCTTCGTCCTCCACGCCCATGTCATGGCACAGCGCCTGTAATTCACAGGTCCCGTTCCGCACGCAGGAGAGGCATTTTCTGTTGTGGACAGACAGCAGGAGCTGCAGGGTGGTTTTTCTGGATTCCAGAACGGCGGGCGTGTTAGTAAAGATCTCCATGCCATCGCTGACCGGATGCATACAGGCAGCCACGAGCGAACGTGCGCCCTTGACCTCGACAACGCAGACGCGGCAGGCGCCGATCTCGTTCAGATCCTTGAGAAAGCACAGCGTAGGAATGTTGATGCCAGCAAATCTTGCTGCCTCAAGAATTGTAGACCCTTCCGGAACAGAATAGGGGACATTGTTGATTTTAATCTGAAACATTCTTGAAACACTCCTTTCTTAACCCACTTTGATCGCGCCAAAGCGGCATTTTTCCAGGCAGGTGCCGCACTTGATGCATTTCGCTGTGTCGATGACGTGCGGTACTTTGGGGCTGCCGCTGATGGCGTTGGCCGGACAGTTTCTTGCGCAGGCGGTGCAGCCCTTACATTTTTCAGGCACAATATGGTAGGTAATCAGTTCCTTGCAGGCGCCGGCAGGGCAGCGGTGTTCTTCCACATGAGCAATGTACTCGTCGCGGAAATAATGAAGGGTGGAAAGAACGGGGTTTGGCGCGGTCTGCCCCAGGGCGCACAGGGAGTTCTGCTTGATATACGCCGACAGGCTCTCCAGCCGCTCGATGTC
>CAZFHQ010000055.1:0-8084 GCA_964519325.1 uncultured Clostridium sp. | reverse complement strand
TTCTGCCCATAGCTGGTGCGGTAATGCAGGCGGCCAAGGAGCTTGACCAGCTCCGGGTGGATGCCGTTGATGCCCACCTCGATGACGGCCCGCTCACCCTCCTGCTTGATGGTGGCCTCCACCTCGCGGCGGGCCTTCTCGACCATTTCCTCAATGCGGGTCGGGTGGATCCTGCCGTCAGCCACCAGCTTTTCCAGGGCGACCCGGGCGATCTCCCGCCGCACCGGCTCAAAGCTGGAAATCGTAATGGCTTCCGGCGTGTCGTCGATGATCAGGTCTACGCCGGTCAGCGTTTCTATCGCGCGGATATTCCGGCCTTCACGGCCGATGATCCGCCCCTTCATCTCGTCGTTTGGCAGCTGCACCACAGAGATGGTCGCTTCAGCGGCGTGGTCGGCGGCGCAGCGCTGGATGGCCTGGGAGATGATCTCCCTGGCGTTGTTGTCCGCTTCGTCCTGGATCTGCTGCTCGCACTCCAAAATGCGGGCGGCTTTTTCATGGGTCAGCTCGTCCTCCAGCTTTTGCAGCAGGTAGTTTTTCGCCTGCTCCGCGGTAAAGCCGGAGATGGTTTGCAGGGTATCCATCTGTTCCTGCTTCATCACGGCGATCTCCTGAAGCCGTTCGTCGGCTTTTTGGATCTTATTGCCAAGGGTTTCTTCTTTCTTTTCCAGGTTTTCAATTTTCCGGTCCAGCGTTTCTTCCTTTTGCACCATGCGGCGCTCCTGGCGCTGTACCTCCTTGCGGCGGTCGTTCAGTTCTTTGTCGGCGTCTTCCCGCAGGTGGTGGATGTCCTCTTTCCCCTGCAGGATCAGTTCCTTTTTGGCGGCTTCCGCGGCCTTGTTCGCCTCCTCCAAAATGCGGGCGGCCTCCTGCTGGGCAGAGCCGATGGCGCTCTCGGTGGATTTTTTGCGGAATATGTTGCCTATGAAAAATCCCGCGAAGCCAAACACAATGGCGACGGGAATGGAAATTAAAATGGCGATCGTAATCATTGTATACACCTCCTTTTAATAAAATCTGTCGCGCAGGCAAACGATGGCCTGCCTGCCTATGAATGAACCAAGCGGTTTTGTCCATTCTGTTGGGGTATGCGTCAACAAAACCCCAATGGTAATTGTAGTCTATTTTCCGGTCAGGTGTCAAGCGGAACAGAGCAAGAACAATGTGTTTTTTCCAAAAAAGCGGCGGAATCTCCCCTTGACAGGGGAATTTCCCTGTGCTACCATAGGGTTACGGCAAAAAATAAAGGTAATATGCGCAGATGAGGAAGCGCCAGCACCATTCGCTGCAGCAGAGAGGGGCGGTCCAGGCTGAAAGCCGCCCCGGCAGCCGGCGCGGGCGGCACCGCCTCGGAGCAGCCTGCCAAACCGCAACGCTAAGGCAGGCCGGGTGGCCCCGTTATCGGCCGCAGCGAGGGCGGAGAGATCCGCTGAATTTGGGTGGAACCGCGATGCTGGCAGCAGACAGCCTTGCCCCATTTTCCGACGTTTTCGGGAGAGGGGCAGGGCTTTTTTGTTGGCGTTTCCCCGCAAGGCAGCCGGCGCCCCTGGTAAAACAGCGCGGGCGCGGCTCACAAATGAGCAATCCATAACTGACAGATAGAGATAAAGGAGAGAATCAACATGGCAAACGTAAACGTGACGCTGAAAGGCGACGTGAAGCAATTTGAAGCGGGCATTTCCATTGCGGAGATCGCCAAATCCATCGGCATGGGGCTGTATAAGGCGGCCTGCGCCGGCAAGGTAAACGGCAAGGTGGCCGACCTGCGCACGCCGATCACCGAGGACTGCACCCTGGAGATCCTCACCTTCGACGATCCCGACGGCAAGCAGGCCTACTGGCACACCACCTCCCATGTGATGGCCCAGGCCGTCAAGCGATTGTTCCCGGAGAGCAAGCTGGCCATCGGCCCGTCCATCGACAGCGGCTTTTATTATGATTTTGACCTGGCCCGCCCGCTGACACCGGACGATATGCCCAAAATTGAGTCAGAGATCAAGAAGATCATCAAGGAAAACCTGCCCATCGAGCGGTTTGAGCTGCCTGTCGGCGAGGCGATCCAATTCATGGAGGAGCAGGGCCAGCCCTACAAGGTAGAGCTGATCCAGGAACATGCCGGCAAGGGCGAAAGCATCAGCTTTTATCGGCAGGGCGAGTTCACCGACCTGTGCGCCGGCCCGCACCTGATGTCCACCGGCTGCCTGAAGGCGGTCAAGCTGACCAACGCCACCGCCGCTTACTGGCGGGGCGACTCCAAAAACAAGGGCCTGCAAAGAATTTACGGCATCTCCTTCCCAAAGGCTGCCGCGCTGGAGGAGCACCTGAAGCAGGTGGAGGAAGCCAAAAAACGCGACCACAACATTATCGGCCGTCAGCTGGGCTACTTTACCACCGTCGACTACATCGGCCAGGGCCTGCCCATCCTCCTGCCGAACGGCGCGCGGGTCATCCAGCTGCTCAGCCGGTTCGTTGAGGATGAGGAGCAGCGCCGCGGCTGGCAGCTCACCAAAACGCCTTACATGGCAAAGAGCGACCTATACAAAATCTCCGGCCACTGGGATCACTACCAGGACAGCATGTTCATCCTGGGCGACCCGGAAAAGGACGACGAGGTTTTTGCCCTGCGCCCCATGACCTGCCCCTTCCAGTACCAGGCGTACCTCAGCAAGCAGCGTTCCTACCGGGACCTGCCCCTGCGCTATAACGAAACCTCCACCCTGTTCCGCAACGAGGCTTCCGGCGAAATGCACGGCCTCATCCGCGTGCGCCAGTTCACCCTCTCGGAGGGCCACCTGATGTGTACCCCGGAGCAGCTGGAGGGCGAATTCAAAAACTGCCTTGACCTGGTCATTTTCATGCTCAAAACGCTGGGCCTGTATGACGACGTTTCTTACCGGTTCTCCCAGTGGGACCCCAACGACAGGGAAAAATATATCGGCACGCCGGAGCAGTGGGACGAAGCCCAGGGTACGATGGAGCGCATCCTGAAAGACCTGGACGTACCCTATGTGGTCGGCGTTGGCGAGGCGGCCTTCTATGGGCCGAAGCTGGACGTGCAGATCAAAAACGTCCACGGCAAGGAGGATACCCTCATCACCATTCAGATCGACCAGATGCTGGCGGAGAAATTCGGAATGGAATATGTGGACGCCGACGGTACGAAGAAAAATCCATATATTATCCACCGTTCCTCCATCGGCTGCTACGAGCGGACCCTGGCCTTGCTGCTGGAAAAATACGCCGGCGCGCTGCCCATGTGGCTCATGCCGGAGCAGGTGCGCGTCCTGCCAATCAGCGACCGGCTCATCCCAGAGTGCAAGAAGATCGAGGAGAAGCTGGCGGCGGCCGGCCTGCGGGTCACCACCGACGAGCGCAGCGAAAAGATCGGTTACAAGATCCGCGAAGCGCAGCTGGAGAAGATCCCCTATATGCTGGTGGTCGGCGACAAGGAGGTCGAGCAGAACGCCGTGTCCGTGCGCAGCCGCAAGGCTGGCGACATCGGCACGATGGGCGTAGACGAGTTCCTGGCCAAGGCCATCAGCGAGGTCGCGACAAAAGCGATCGACTGATTCCCCTTCGTTCGCATCATAGGCCGCCGGCCGGCGGCAGCATAGTAAAACGGCGCAGCACCATGCTCGGTACTGCGCCGTTCGCGTTCTTATGTTCCGTTTTCGTTGTTCCGTTTTGGCTTGGCCCGCCATAGGCGAAGAGCCTTTTGCGCCCGCGGCAAAGCCGGCTCATGCCGGTTTCTCGGTGGATTCGGCGGCGGAAACCACCACCGGTGTGACGACCTGCATCCCGTTTTTCGCAGCGTCCCGCGCCAGCTTTTTGCGCAGGATCAGCAGCCGGAACCGGTTGTACCGCTGGATGGCTATGCAGGCGCCATGCACGGTAAAGAGGATCGCCGAAAAGATCAAACTGTAGGGTAGCGGGTCAAACAGCAGGAAAAAGACAATGCCGACCATGTTTGCTGTGTGGTACCATTCGCCGCGGCAGGTTTCCGCCAGGAACCGATCCACATAGCTGACCGTAGGGTTCTTCTCCAAACTCTCCTTGGAAAAACCGTCCTTGGCCACATACTGGGGGACGTAGTCCTTCCATACATTGATTTTCAGCTTATCCCGGTAGAACCTGCCGTTATGCTCCCAGTCCCTGGGCGCGAACCGCGGCCGCTTGCAGTCGATCGTTTCCCGCGACAGCTTGACGCAGACATACAGCAGGATCAGGTGCAGCAGCGCAATGATCAGCGCGTTCCAGAACATCATGCCTAAAAACCCCATAAAAGAATGTACTTTAAACAGCAAAAACCCACCCCCATTTCAAAAAATAATATATATATTTTTAGTTTATCAAATTTTCAACTGTAATTCAAGAAAAATTTACAAAAATATCATAATTTTTAAAATACGTTTACCATTCCCCCCAAGGGCTTTTTTCTGTGTTATCATGTATACTGTAACGCAGCGGCGGTTTAAGACCCGCGGGGTTGTACTTTTTTCAGCAGGCTCCGCGCTGCCGCGCGCCGGAGGGGAGCAGACGATGAAACGTTTTTTAAGATGCAGGTGGATCTGCCTGCTGCTGTTCGCTGGGCTTGTGGCGGCAACAGTTTTGCCGGCAAACATCGTCTTTGGGGCGGAAGCCGAACAAGGCGCCGGCGGGGACGATGCCTTTGCCGTCGTCGTGGAGTCAGGGCAGGAGACAGCCGTCCGCGGTGAAACATACCGGGCGACGGTGCGCTTCCAGGGCGGCACAGCCCAGGCGGCCGCCGCTTTCCGGCTCTATCTCAATTATGAAGCGGACTTCCTGACCCTTCGTTCGATCGAGGCCGCGCCCGGCATGGCCACGTCGGAATTCCGCTATGCCGTGACGGAAAACGAGGCTACCGCCGTGTTCGCCTCCCTCAGCCGGTCCGTTTCCCTGGCGGACGGCGTTTGCTGCACCCTGGTCTTTGACGTGAACGAGGACGCACCGGTAGGCAGCACCACCATGACCGCCACGGCCGACCAGGTCGTCGCCACCGGCCTGGAAAAGCTGCCCGGCACAAATACCGCCGGCCTGACCGCAGAAATGGCGCGTATCCTTTCCAGCGGCGCGGTGCTGGCCTCGCTGGCGCCTTCCAGCGGCGAGCTGACGCCGGTCTTCTCGCCGGAGATCACAGAATACACCCTGTCGGTCCCCTACGAGGTGACGGAGCTGACCTTTGCGGCGGAACCAGCGGACAACGCCACTTACAGGGTCAACCGGAAGAACCTCAACAGCGCCGGGACCCCCACCACCTATACGATCAAGGTCACCTCAGAGGACGGCAGCTCCGTCACGGAATACGTCATCACCGCGACACGGCAGCTAAAGGCCGCCGCCGCGGGCAGCACCAGCAGCTCCGGCGGTTCCAGCGGCTCCAGCGGCTCCAGCGGCGCTTCCGCCAGCCGGACCACCTCGTCCCGCAGCGCCTCCTCCGCCAGCCAAAAAAGCAGCGCTGCCAACGCCGGCACCACGGGCGCCGCGGCAGGGACCGGCCAGGCCCAAACCAACGGCGGCACAACGGTCTACGGCAGCCACACCCTCTATATCGGCAACCAATCCGGCAGCGAATACCTGTTCCTCGCCATCCTCATCGTCCTCTGCGCGCTGTGCGTCCTCTCGGTGGTGCGGATCAAATCATCGGGCAGCCCAAGGCCATCAAAGCGCTCCCGCCAGGATAACTCCGACTATCAATCGCGGCATTAAGGCCCAACTGAGAATGGAAATATTTTTTGAAAAAGTAGTTGACTTTCCCTGCGGCTCATTGTATAATGTAGTAGTTCGTTACGAATTACTAACGCGGAGTGGAGCAGTACGGTAGCTCGTCGGGCTCATAACCCGAAGGTCGTAGGTTCAAATCCTGCCTCCGCAACCACACAAAACCTCGGAATCATGGGATTTTCCGAGGTTTTTCTTTTTTGTGAAAATGATGAAAATCGGGCTGTACGTTCACTTTTACGTTCAAATTGGAACGTTCCTGTGCCATCATCTGCCCGCACAAACGGCAGCCGCCCCAAAGTTTTTTCGCTCTGGGCCGGCTGCTTTTTTATTTTATGGAATTAAAACTCGTACAGTTTGTCCATCTCCCGCATCATCTTTTGCTTCTGCTCGTCAAGGGAATGGGCGTAGAGATTCAAGGTGGTACTCACATCCGTGTGGCCGAGGATCTCGCTCAGCGTTTTGATGTCCACATTTTGTTCCACTGCCCGTGTAGCGAATGTGTGGCGCAGGGAATGAAAATAAACATTTTCCAGCCCGGCAGACTGGGTAATCCGGTGCAACGTGTCCTGAAATGTCCGTGGTTCCACGGGATTGCCCAATTCGTTTTGGAATACAAACCCCTTGTCCTCATAAGCGTCAAGCCCTGCTTTCATCTCCAGTTCCTGCTGGGTGCGATGCGCCTCCATCAAAGGAATCAGCTTTTGCGGCATAGGAATACTGCGAACGGATTTGGGACTTTTCGGCGTATCGATCACCAATTCTGTCTTTCCGTTCTTCGGCTCCATAGCCGGCAGCCGGTTGACTGTGCGGCGCACGTGGATGGTGTGGTCAAACAAATCCCGCCACTGTAGCCCTGCAATCTCCCCCACCCGCATTCCAGTCATAATGGCGATCCACACTGCCAGCTTGTATCGCTCCTGGCTGCGCTCCAACGCGCCAACCAGACGTTGCTGTTCCATCCGTGTCAGCACCCGGCGCTCCGCCTGCCACACCTTTGGCAGCTTGACAAGGGCAACGATATTTTGTCGTACCAGGCCGAGATCCTGCGCCTGCTGAAATGAGGTATTCAGCATCACATAGAGATTGCGTAACGTTTTGGGTGAGAGGGGCTTGCCGGAATACCGCAAATTCCCCGTCTGCCATTGATCATTGAAAAATCGCTGGAGGGTATCTGCCTTTAAATCCGACAGCTTAATCTGTCCGAGATTTGGTGCAATCCGTTTTTCAATATGGCCCACATAGTTGACGTAGGTAGACTGTTTCAGCTTGGGTCGCTCGTAGGTGTCCAGCCAATAACGTAGCCAGGATAGCACTGTCAATTGGTTTGGCGGGACATAGGTACCTGTCTCGATTTCCGCGATGGCCGCATTGATTTTTGCCTTGGCTTCCTTCGCGGTTTTGCCATATCGTGTTACCTTTTTCCGGCGGCCTGTCAGCTCATCGACACCGTAATAGTGGACAGCCTCCCAAGTCCCATCTTTTCGCTGATAAGGCTTGGACATTTACCCCACCTCTGGCGGGTGACGCAGCCACAATTCCAACGCCGCTTTGGGAACGAGAATCCGGCGGTCAACATGAATGGCAGGGAATCCCGGCAGCCGCACCAATTCGTATGTTTTTGTCAAGCTCAGCCCCAATACTCGGCTAGTCTCCTTGACTGTTAGCACCAGCGGCAAGTTCTCGAAGGTCGTCTGTTGTGCGCGTGCCATAAATACCACCTCACTTGAAATAGTAGTTTTTCTTCAACTTCTGCCACCCCTTAGGCGAGAGCAGGATTAAATCCTTCCCCAAATGCGCCAGCTCCTCCGGCCGGATACTGGGACGGAATTCTGTTGTCTTGGAGGTCGAGCCGCAATTGCTGCCGCCCTTGGATGTGGTGATCTTTTCCACCTCTTTGTCGCCAATCAGCCGGCTGAAATACTGCTGGGTGTCGGTGTCCGTCGCGCCGAGGACGACCTTAAAAGTAAAATTGTTCATCATGCTCATCCGCTCATCCTTGCCGTAAATCAGGTCGATGTCAGCAAGAGACTGGGTGAGCACCAAGATGCGTACCTTCTTCTTCCGCAGCTTCCGCAGGGCTGGGGTGATTTCCAGCTTGCCAAAAGAGGCAAACTCGTCGAGACAGAAGAGAATCGGCGTGGTAGCCTCATTGGAACGGTCACTGAAAAACGCCATCATCTGGCTGATAATAATGGAAACCAGCGGTGCGTACAGCTCCAATTTCGAGTCGTCAATCCGAATGAAAACGTTGTGATCTTCCACCATCTCTGGGCAGAGGGCCTCCTCGCAATACTCCGGCCTGCGGATGCTCTCCATCACTTTTTCATTGGTGGCGAACAGCT
>CAZFHQ010000054.1:0-8114 GCA_964519325.1 uncultured Clostridium sp. | reverse complement strand
ACGCCAAAGCCAACGGAGGCTCCGGCACAGGAGGGACCAAAAGAGCCTGTGTTCTACCGGGCGATGCGGGCGTTTTTGACCGCCATCTCCAATGCGATGCAAAAGCTGCGGAACCGAAAGAAAAAGCGGAAGGTCATCCCCTGGAAGCAAGGGGAGCTGGATGAACCGCCCACCATGCGGATGGACGAGTCGTGGCGGCTGGATTTTTATGGGATCGACAGCGACGATGACAAACCCTATTACCCGGAGATCCATGACCTGGACCCTGCCGAGCTGGAACTGCGCAAGGAACGGCAGGCAACCATTGAGCGGGCGATGGCCCAAGCGGAGGAGGCGGAGAAAAAGCAGAAATACCGTTGGGCCAGGACGTCCGGAAAGGCAGACAAGCCAGGCAGCCAGCGCAAAAAATAAACCCTGCATTCCGCCGTTTTTGCCTGCCCAACCCGTGGGAGGCCGGCTGCGCCGCACCCCAGCTACGGCAAAAATGATGGATTTTTAACGAGCTTTTCAAAAGAAATTGTGAATTTTATGGTAAAAGCCCTTGTAAAAAAAATCGGGATGGACTATAATAGAAGGTATCAAAGTACATATCATTTAGGAGGATTGTTTCTATGGCAATTAAAGTTGGTATTAATGGATTTGGTCGTATTGGTCGTTTTGTATTCCGCGCGGCAATGGAGCGGGACGATATCGAGATCGTTGGCATCAACGACCTGTGTGCAGTGGATTACCTGGCATATATGCTCAAGTATGACACCATGCACGGTCAGTTTACCGGCACCATCGAGGCTGACGTTGCGAATTCCAAGCTGATCGTCAACGGCAAAGCAATCCGCGTTACCGCTTGCAGAGATCCGAAGGAACTCAAGTGGGACGAGGTTGGCGCAGAGTATGTTGTCGAGTCCACCGGTCTTTTCCTCACAAAGGAGAAGGCACAGGCTCACCTGGACGCTGGAGCGAAGTATGTTGTAATGTCCGCTCCTTCCAAGGATGACACCCCAATGTTCGTCTGCGGCGTTAACGACGACAAGTATGAGAAGGGTACCCAGTTTGTTTCCAACGCATCCTGCACCACCAACTGCCTGGCTCCTATCGCAAAGGTCCTCAACGACAAGTTTGGTATCGTAGACGGCCTGATGACCACCGTACACTCCACCACAGCTACCCAGAAGACCGTTGACGGTCCTTCCATGAAGGATTGGAGAGGCGGCCGTGCTGCTTCCGGCAACATCATCCCATCCTCCACAGGCGCTGCAAAGGCTGTTGGCAAGGTTATCCCAGAGCTGAACGGCAAGCTGACCGGTATGTCCATGCGTGTTCCTACCCTGGACGTTTCTGTTGTTGACCTGACAGTCAACCTGGCAAAGCCAGCTACCTATGCGGAGATCTGCGCGGCAATGAAAGAGGCTTCTGAGGGCGAACTGAAGGGCATCCTTGGCTACACAGAGGACGCTGTTGTTTCCTCCGATTTCCTCGGCGATACCAGAACCTCCATCTTCGACGCAAAGGCAGGCATCGCGCTGACCGATACGTTCGTCAAGGTTGTTTCCTGGTATGACAACGAGATCGGTTACTCCAACAAGTGCCTCGATCTCATTAAGAGAATGGCTACCGTTAACGGCTGCTGCTGCTGCAAATAAGCTGTCATCCATCAAATTTTTAAGGCAAAATTTAGGACGGGCTTCCACTGGGGGCTCGCCCTTTTTTTGTGTTCTGCCAGGCGTGCGTGCCGGATCCCGAAAAAAAGCCTTGACAACTGCTCTGTTTTCCGGTATAATCTTCATCTGTAAAGCGTTTTTCTTTACACCTGAAACCAGAATGGCGGGGATGCGGTTTGGCAAAGAATTTAGAAAGCTCCTTTCTGCTGGATTTCTACGGCAGTATGCTGGGGGAAAAACAGCGCCGCCTGTTTGCGCGCTATTACGATGACGACCTCTCCCTTGCGGAGATCGCCGATTTGGAGGGCATGAGCCGCCAGGGTGTGCGGGACGCTGTGAAGCGCGCGGAAAATCAGTTGTGCGAGATGGAGGAACGGCTGGGCCTGGCCCGGCGGTTCCAGCAGATGCAGCAGGGGCTGGGCGAGATCCGTGCCTGTGCGGAGCGTCTGGCGGCACAATGCCGCGGGGCAGCAGCCCAAGCGGAGATCGACCGGCTGCTGGCTATCGTGGCAGAGCTGGAAGAAAATGAAACAGAAGCATAAGGAAAGGAGAGGATCTCATGGCATTTGAAGGACTTGCGGATAAGCTGGCGAAATCGTTTAAGCGGCTGCGTTCCAAGGGCAAGCTGAGCGAATCCGATGTAAAGGAAGCCATGCGGGAGGTTCGGCTTGCATTGCTGGAGGCCGATGTCAACTACAAGGTCGCCAAGGATTTTACCAACCGGATTACAGAGCGGGCCATTGGCTCTGATGTGATGGAGAGCCTGACGCCTGGCCAAATGGTGGTAAAAATTGTAAACGAGGAGCTGACCGCCCTGATGGGCGGCGAACAGGCCCGGGTCAAGTTTGCCGCCCATCCGCCGACGATCATTATGATGTGCGGCTTGCAGGGCGCCGGTAAAACCACCCATGCCGCCAAGCTGGCGAAAATGTATAAGGAGCAAGGCCATCGTCCCATGCTGGTAGCCTGCGATATTTATCGTCCGGCCGCGATCAAGCAGCTGCAGGTGGTCGGCTCCCAGGCGGGCGTTCCTGTGTTTGAGATGGGCAAGGAGGACCCGGTCGTCATTTGCGAGGCCGCGATCCGGCGGGCTAAGGATTACGGCAACGACATCGTGATCATTGATACCGCCGGCCGGCTGCAAATTGACCAGGCGCTGATGGACGAGCTCAAGCGCATCAACGCGGCGGTCCATCCCAACGAGATCTTGCTGGTGGTCGACTCCATGACCGGTCAGGAGGCTGTCAATGTAGCCAAGACCTTTGACGAGCTGCTGGCGATCAGCGGCGTAATCCTGACCAAGCTGGACGGCGACACAAGAGGCGGCGCGGCGCTGTCGGTACGGGCCGTTACCGGCAAGCCGATCAAATTTGCCGGCGTGGGCGAAAAGCTGGAGGACCTGGAGGTGTTCCATCCCGACCGGATGGCCTCCCGCATCCTGGGCATGGGCGACGTGCTTTCCCTCATTGAGGACGCCCAGAATAAGCTGGATGAAAAAGAGGCGGAAAAAGCCGCCAAGAAGATCCTGCAGAACCAGTTCGATTACAACGACCTGCTGGAGCAGTTCCGCCAGGTGCGGAAAATGGGCCCGCTCAAATCGGTAATCTCCAAGCTGCCCGGCATGGACAAACAGCTGAAGAATGTGGACATCGACGACCGGCAGCTGGATCGTCTGGAGGCGATCATCCTCTCCATGACAGAGGAGGAGCGGAGAAAGCCATCGCTCATGAACCCTTCCCGCAAGCGCAGGATCGCGGCGGGCAGCGGTATGAAGGTGGAGGACGTGAACAAGCTGATCAAGCAGTTTGAGACGACCAAGAAGATGGTGCGCTCCATCAAACAAAAAAAGGGCGCCCGCCGAAAAGCAAACTTCGGGATGCCTCCGGGGATGTCGGGCGGCTTCCCATTTTAGTCGGGTCGCCAGGCGCCGACGGTCACACGTTGGTCACTCGCGGGGAGCGGTTCGTTTTGAACCTCGCCGCCGCGGGCCTGCATCTATGATACAAGATTTCATGGAAAGGCCATCCGCTCATCAGAATTCATCCGGCCATCTCAACGCCGGTGAAGAGATACATTTTATTAGAAAACAAATCTTATTACAAAGTTGGAGGAATTTATCATGGCAGTAAAAATCAGACTTCGCAGAATGGGCGCTAAGAAAGCTCCTTTTTATCGTATCGTTGTAGCGGACTCCCGTTTCCCAAGAGACGGTCGGTTCATTGAGGAGATCGGCTACTACAACCCGCTCACCGACCCGGCAGAGGTGAAGGTAGACGGTGACAAAGCGAAGGCTTGGATCGCCAAGGGCGCACAGCCGACCGATACCGTAAAGGCTCTGCTCAAGAAGAACGGCGTTCTCTAAGAGGTATTCTATGAAGGAATTGCTTACTACGATCACGAAGGGCCTGGTGGAACATCCGGAGGCCATTGCGATCACGGTGGACGAGCCGGACGCGGAAGGCGTTGTCGTCTATCATCTGCATGTGGCGGAGTCCGATATGGGCCGGATCATCGGCAAGCAGGGACGGATCGCCAAGGCGATCCGCACTGTGATGCGCGCTGCCGCGGTGCGCACCGGTGAGAAGGTCGCCGTCGAGATCGACTAAATCGGGAAGGGCTGTAGCGAGAGGATCGGTACAGCCCTTTTTGACAGGAAAGGAGCGGAGGGAACATTGCTGCAGCAATATTTAGAAGCCGGAAAAATCGTGGGTACCCATGGCGTCAAGGGGGAACTGCGGGTGGAGCCATGGTGCGATTCGCCCGCCTTTCTCAAGCGGCTGAAAACATTGTATTGGAAACAGGGCGGCGAGCTGGCGCCGGTTGCGGTGCGGAGCGCGCGGGTGCATAAAAATCTGCTGCTTGTCGTGCTGGAGGGCGTCACCTCCATCGAGCAGGCGGACGTCCTGCGGGGACGGGTGCTGTATCTGGACCGAAAGGATGTGCGGCTGCCCAAGGACCGCTTTTTCATCGCGGATCTGATGGGCGTGGAGGCGTTTGACGCTGACACCGGCCGCTGCTATGGCAAGGTCACTGAGGTGTTCAAAACGGGCGCCAACGATGTGTATCAGATCACCGATGACGCCGGTAAAAATTACCTGATCCCGGTCGTGGAGCATGTGGTGATCGAGACTGACATTGAGGGCCGCCGCATCTCCATCCGGCCAATCAAGGGGATTTTTGACGATGAGAATTGATTTTTTGACCCTGTTTCCGGAAATGTGCGAGGCGGTTCTGGGAGAGAGCATCATCGGCAGGGCGCGCAAAAAAGGCGCGGTGGAGGTGCAGTACAGCCAAATCCGTGATTTTGCCTTTGACAAACACAACCGCGTTGACGATTGCCCGTTTGGCGGCGGCAAGGGGATGCTGATGATGGCGGAGCCGATCGCCCTGTGCATTGAAGACCTGATCGCGCGGTTGGGCAAAAAGCCGCACCTCATTTATATGTCCCCCTGGGGCAGCGTGCTCACCCAGCAGAAGGCCAAGGAGTTGGCGCAGCTGCCTAACCTTGCGATTCTCTGCGGCCACTATGAAGGCGTGGACGAACGGGTGCTGGAGGCCTATGTGGATGAATATATTTCCATTGGCGACTATGTGCTCACCGGCGGGGAACTGCCGGGGCTGGTGCTGGCAGATACGGTCTGTCGTATGCTGCCTGGCGTGCTTGCCGACGACGCCTGCTTTGAGGAGGAGAGCCATTACAACGGCCTGCTGGAGCATCCCCACTATACCCGTCCGGCCAATTGGCGGGGGCGGGCGGTGCCGGAGGTGCTGCTCTCCGGGCATCATGCCAAAATCGCCCAATGGCGGCGGGAGGAATCCCTGCGGCGCACAGCGGCGTATCGTCCGGATATGCTGGAGAACGCGCCGCTGACAGAACAGGATCAAGCGTTTTTAGCAAAACTCAGCGGGAAGGAATAGGGCTGCGGCGTTTTTTGGGATGGCGCCTGCCGGATGTGGAAGCTGCTTTTTCATCTGCCGGATCGGGAAGAACGATGATTTCCCGCACGCCGCCAGGCGGCTCTGTTTTCCCGAACCGGCTGAATCTATGCGCTATCGTCACACCAGCTAAAAGTTTTCAACAATTATGGTAAGATGCACAAAAGGCCATCGGTTAAAATCGGCGGAATCGGTCATCAATCCAAAGTTTTTGCAGATTAGTTGACTTTCTGTTAATTTTGGCTATAATGAATATGTTTGATGTAATTTTACCCCGGGTTAGGATAAATGGCGCTAGCCGCCCCTTGCGGCTGTGCCAAAATTTTAGTTGGAACTAGGAGTGAAGGGAATTATGTTTTTGAAAGAGGTAACCGTGCAGAATCAAGTGGGGCTGCACGCACGTCCGGCAACATTTTTCATCCAGAAAGCAAACGAGTTCAAGGCTTCTATCTGGATCGAGAAGGATGAGAGACGTGTCAACGCGAAGAGCCTGCTGGGCGTTCTGTCCCTGGGCATCGTCGGCGGCACAGACATCAAGATTATCGCTGACGGAAGCGACGAGGAAGCTGCTGTGGAAGGCCTGGTCAAGCTGGTCGAGTCCGGCTTCCAGGCGTGAGCGCAGCGCCGACCCGCACCAATGAGCACCGCATCGGCGGTGCTTTTTCTTTTCGATAAAATTCGAGGAAGGAGGCGCTTTGATGGAGGAGCAAAAGGACAAAATCGCATCGCTGCGCCGGCAGGCAATGCAGCTGCCCTTGCTGCCGGGCGTTTATCTCATGCATGACAAGAGCGGCGCGGTCATTTATGTGGGTAAGGCCAAGGCGCTGAAAAACCGTGTCAGCCAGTATTTTGGTTCTGAACGGAATCATGACGCGAAGGTGCGCAAAATGGTCAGCCATGTGGATTGGTTTGAAACCATTGTGACAGACAGCGAGTTTGAGGCGTTGGTGCTGGAGTGCAGCCTGATCAAGCAGTACAGCCCAAAATACAACATCCTGCTCAAGGACGACAAGGGCTACCATTACATTAAGATCACCAAAGGGCCATGGAGCCGGATCGTCACCGCCAAAAGCAGCGAGGTGCTGGATGACGGCGCGGAGTATATCGGGCCGTTTGTCAGCTCCTGGGCGGTGAAACAGGCGGTGGACGAGGCGACTAAGATTTTCCAGCTGCCTACCTGTACCCGCCGTTTCCCGCAGGAGATGGGCAAGGGCCGGCCTTGCCTGAACTTTTATATCAAGCAGTGCTGCGCCCCCTGCCGCGGCCGTGTCTCGCCGCAAGCGTATCAGGAGCGTGTGAAAGAAGCGGTAGAGTTCCTGAAAGGCGGCAGCGCGGCATCTATTCACCTGCTGACGGAGAAGATGGCGGCCGCCGCGGAAAACCTGGAATTTGAACGGGCGGCTTCCATCCGGGATAAGATCCACGCGATCCAAAAGGTGACGGAAAAGCAAAAGGTCGTCTCCGCCAAAATCGCCGAGCAGGACGTCATCGCGCTGGCCCAGGGACAGGGCGGCGGCGCGGACGGCTGCATTGAGGTGTTCCGGTTCCAAAAGGGCCGGCTGTATGACCGGGAAACGTTCTTCCTGCCGGAGACCGGAGAACCAAAACAGGCGCGGGGCGAATTCCTCAAGCGGTATTATTCTATGCGCCAGCAAGTGCCGCCCCGCATCTCGCTGGACGGCGAGGCGGCGGATGTGCCGCTGCTGGAGGAGTGGCTGTCTCAGAAGGCGGGGCGCAGGGTGTCTATCGTGACGCCGCAGCGGGGCGAGCAGTACAAGCTGGTGGAAATGTGCCGCAACAACGCGGCGGAGCAGCTGGCCCAGTCCTGCGGGCGCACGGGACGGGAAACCTCCGCGCTGGATGAGCTTGCCCGCCTGCTGGGGTTGGGCAAGCCTCCCGCGCGCATTGAGTCTTACGATATTTCCAACCTGGCCGGCGGTGAAAACGTGGCCGGCATGGTCGTCTTTGAGAATGGCCGGCCGAAAAAGAGCGACTATCGTAAGTTCAAGATCAAGGCGGTTGCCGGTCAGGACGACTATGCTTCTATGGCGGAGGTGGTAACCAGGCGGTTCCGCGAATATGAGGAAAAGCAGGCGGCCGGGGAGCAAACCGGCTTTGGCGCGCTGCCGGACCTGATCCTGCTGGACGGCGGCAAGGGGCATGTCAACGCCGTCCGGCCTGTGCTGGAACGGTTTGGATTGGAGATCCCGCTCTTTGGCATGGTCAAGGACGACAAGCACCGCACACGGGCCATCACCGGCGACGGCGGAGAGATCGCTATCCTCTCGCACCGGCGGGCGTTCACCCTCGTTTCCGACATCCAGGAGGAGGTACACCGGTTTGCCATCGGCTACCACCGGCAGCAGCGAAAAAAGAAGGCGTTGTCCTCTGAACTGCTGGAGATCGACGGGATCGGGCCAACACGGGCAGCGGCGCTGTTCCGGCATTTTCAAACGCTGGAAGCGATCCGCAACGCCACCAGGGAGGAGCTGGCAGCGGCTCCCTCGATGAACCAGACGG
>CAZFHQ010000053.1:1471-8203 GCA_964519325.1 uncultured Clostridium sp. | reverse complement strand
AGCGCGGTGCCGCAGTCGGAACACCAGTAGACCGGCTTGAGGCCCTTGTAGATGTAGCCCTTGGTGGCCATCTCAGAGAAGATCTCGATCTGCTTTGCTTCAAATTCTTTTTTCAGGGTGATGTAGGGATGGTCCCAGTCGCCAATGCCGCCCAATCGCTTAAACTGGGTGCGCTGGTCGTCCAGATAGCCCAGGGTAAACTCCCGGCACATCTGCCGCAGCTCCACGTCAGAAATAGTGGTGGAGTTGCCAACGCCGGCCTTTTTGCGGGCCTGCAGCGCGGTAGGCAGGCAATGGGTATCCCAGCCTGGCACATATGGCGCCTGAAAGCCAGTCATATTCTTGTAGCGGACGATAATATCCTTGAGCACCTTGTTCAGCGCCGTTCCCAGGTGGATATCCCCGTTTGCATACGGCGGGCCGTCGTGGAGCACATAGAGGGGCTTGCCCTCATTTTTCTCCATCAGCTTCTCATAGACGTGCTCTGCTTCCCATTTTGCCAGCCGTTCCGGCTCCCGCTTGGGCAGCCCTGCCTGCATCGGGAACTCCGTTTTTGGCAGGTTCAGCGTAGTTTTATAATCCTGTGCCATCCGGTCACTCTCTCCTTAAACTTCCTTATGTTATTCAAAAAATCGGGCTTACCCGTTTAGTATACCCCAAACTCAGCCCTTAGTAATGTCATAATCTGCGCCGAATTTCAATTCGGAAAATTCGCCGGTCTCATCGCCAGCCTTCCGCCGCCCAAGGTTAAAGCTCCGTGTCTGGGTGAGTTCTTCCTGGACAGGCTCCTGCTGCGCGGGCGCGGCTGGAACGGCCGGTTCCTCTGCCGGCGTGGCGTCCTCCGCTTTTGGTTCCTCTGCCGGCTCCGGCTTGGCTTCCGGCGCGGGCGCCGCAGCGGTCACGGTGCTGCGCTGGGTTGGCAGCGCGTTGACCAGCTTGAGATGCTCCTTGTAAGCGTCCAGCAGGCTGGCGCGGAAATCAGAAACGAGCTTCTTCAGGCGGTCCAGCTCCTCCTTCTGCTCGTTGACCTCGCTCTGGGCCACGCTGACGATCCGCTCCGCCTTGGCGTTGGCGTCACCCAGCAGGGCCTCGGCCTTTTGGCGTGCCTCACGGATGGTCGCGTTGGCCAGCTTTTGGGCGCTGAGCAGCGCGTTCTTGATCTCCTCCTGGGTGTACTCGCATTCCTCTGAAAGCTTGATATCTTCCGGCGCTACCGGTTTTTTCTCCTTCGGGGCAGCCGCGGCGCCCTTGGCCGCGCTCTTGAGGCGCTCGTTTTCCGCCGTAAGCTGCTCGTTGCGCTCTTTTTGTTCAATGTTCTTTTTAATGAGCAAATCGTAAGATTCTACCACTTTATCTATGAATTCGTCTACATCCTCCGGCTTATAACCGGCAAAGTTAGATTTGCGAAAACTGACGTTTGCGATTTCATTCAGTGTAAGCATGCTGCAACAGCCTCCTCGTTTTTTAATATTTCTTTACTTTAATCCTGATCCTGCCCTTGCGGGTCAGGCCGCCCACCTGCTCCAGGCAGAATTTCCCCGTACCGCGGAGGGAGAGCTTGTCCCCCTCCGCCAGCAAAGCAGACGGCGATACACATTCCAAGCCGTTCACCGCCGCCAAGCCCGCTGTGATCTGGGCCTTGACCTTCTGCCGGCTTTGGCCGGTGCAGGCCGCCGCCACACAGTCCAGCCGCAGCGACTGCACCGCGGCGTCCAACTCCCGGGGCTGCCGCCCGACAGGATAAGGCTCCTCGGCGCCCGCAAACAGGCGCACGCCTACAGCGCCGACCTTGGTGATCTGCGCCAGCACATAGGGCGCGACCTCCGCCCGCAAAAAGAAGACGCCGCGTCCCGGCTCCGCCAGGATATCCCCCACGGCGGACCGCTCGATGCCCAACGACATCAGCGCGCCGAGAAAATCCCGGTGGCAAAGCTGGTCCTGCGGCCGAAAGGCGGCTGTGACAGCCGTGATGGGAAAGGCGTCCGGCGACGGTGCTTCCCAAGGGGAAAACGCGCCAAAAACGGCGCGCTCCGCGCCGCCATGGCCGCCCCAGAACAGATAGCTTGCCTGGCCGAGCCGTTCCATATGCCTGCGAACAACAGCCTGCTCCCGTTCGTCAAGGAACCCGACAAAACAGGGCCTGCCCCGGCATCTGCTCAGCCGCACCGCGTCCTGGGCCATAGCTTCCAGCAAGGCGTCGTCTTTTTGCGAAAGCCCGCTTGCCATCCTAAGCCTTAAAAGTAGGTTTCTTCGTTTTCTGTCTCGTCTGTCATATCATCCCCGGTCAGGTTCACATTGCTTGGGGTGATGATGTATGTATTGGTGGAAACCCGCTTTACCTTGCCGTTCTTGGCATAGGCAACGCCGCCCAGGAAGTCCAGCACACGGCGGGCCACATCCTTTGGCGTTACCTCCAGGTTCAGCACAACCGTGTTCGCCCGCACCAGCTGATCCGCGATCTCTCTGGTATCCTCGCGGTAATCCATGGGCTTGAACAGAACCACATTCACGGTGCCGCTGCCGCCCAGGTTGACCACATTGCTGGGGGAGGCCTGCTCATGGGTGCTGCTGCGGACGTCGCGATAGCTGTCATGGTAGCTTTCCTGCTCTGGCGCGGCGGCTTCTTCCTCAGGATTCACCTGGCCAGCCTCTTCATAATCGAACTCATCTTCCGGCGGATTCCACATATTTTTAAACTTTTGTGCAAAATTAGACATCTTGTATCTTCCTCCTATGTCGTTGTTTCAGTCGCTTCAGTAAACACGCTTGCCGAACAGGGCAGAGCCAATTCGGACCAAATTCGCTCCGGACTCTATCGCCAGCGAATAATCTGACGACATTCCCATAGATAGGTAGTCCATACTAACATTATCTAATTTTTTTGCCCGTATGTCAATGAAATATTTGTACATATTTGAGAAATATTGCGATGTTTTTACATCATTGTCACAAATTGGCGGAATGGTCATCAGCCCTTCTACCAAAATACAGGGAAACTGCGCGATCTCCTCCACCAGCTCCGGCAACGCTTCCGGCGCCACGCCGGATTTATTTTCCTCCCCGCCCACGTTGACTTCGATCAAAACGCGGGTAGCGCGGCCCTCCCGTTCCGACAGGCGGGAGATCTCCCTGGCCAGCTTGACGCTGTCCACAGACTGGATCCGGTCCACCTTGCCGATGAGCTGCCTGACCTTGTTGGTTTGCAGGTGGCCGATAAACTCGCAGGCGCAGTGCTCCAGGTGCAGGGCGTCATATTTGGCGCAAAGCTCCTGCACCTTATTCTCGCCAATGTGGGTCAGCCCCTGGCTGATGGCATGGTTGATGACTTCCGGCGGCACCGTTTTGGTCGCGGCCAGCAGGGTGATATCACTGGCTGGCCGGCCGCTTTTTTCCGCGGCGCGGGCAATATTCTCCCGAATTTCCTTAAGGTTTTCCGTCACATCATGGCAGCGCTGCGCCAGCGCCGCGTTATCCAACGCTCTTTCCGTCATAAAGATTCCCTCCTATCGCAACATTGTCGTAAAGCCCTATCGTCGAATCGGTCAGCAGCTCGCTTTCGTCGGGGTTGGCGTCGCAGATAATATAATTGCCGGTTGTATACAGCGGCACGATCTGCACAAACTTCAGAGAAGTGCCGTCCACCACATAAACGCCGCTGACCTGCCTTGTTTCCGTTGTGGTATTGCCGTTTTCATCGGTGACCTCAGCGGAGAGTGTCTCAAAGTGTACCGCGTACTGGCTGATGCGGATCCCCTCATAGGTCTTGATGTTCAGCAGCACAGTCTCGTTCCGGATACCGGCCAGGCTCGCGTCCATATAGGAACACCGCAGGATCAGCGCCGCGTCGGAGTTGACGTCCTCCTGGTTGATCGCCGCCACCGTAGCCGGAATATCTGTGCTGGAGGCCGACGGCAGGCTGACGGTAAGCTCGCTGCCCACGCCAAGCCGGACGGCGGTATCCGCCGGCACCACACAGGCAATGTACCAGTCAAACTGCTCGCACACCTTGCCGATGACCGTGTCGCTGAGCGTTTCCGGTTCCCGCTCCTGCTCCAGGTCCTCCACCGTAAGCTGGAGCGCCGAATCATAGTCATAGACCGTTTCGTAGCCGTCGGCCGCTTTGACAAAATAACCTGCTGTCTCCGCCTTGATGGAACCGGTCGTGCTGTCCGCCGCAGTTTTCAGCGCCGCGATCTCCGCTTTGAGCGAGGAGATCCGGTCTGCGAACGTCGTGGCCTTTCCGGTCGCCAGCTGCCACTGGTTGATCAGGTTGAGCATACTGTCCCGCTCCGTCGTGATGTCTGTCAAATTAAAATCGTTGATCTCCGTTTGCAGCGTGTAGAGCTTTTGATAGATCTGCTTGTCCACATTATCCGGGTTCACCGACGCGATCTCCGCTGCCCCAGCCAAATCTTCCAGCTGCTCCAGCTGGGTTTGCAGCTGCTGCCGCCTGGAGCCTTCCGCCGCTGCTTCCGCGCTGGCATAAACCGACGCGATAACGCCGCCGCCTGCCACCTTGGCGCCATTCTCCGCCACATAAGAGATCACGCCGGAGGTGGTGTTCTGCACCAGGGCCTCCTTGCGGATGACCAGCCCGTCCACCTGGACGGAATCCGTCACGGTAGCGCGGGTCGCCGTTTCGGTAGAAATGCCGGGATCGAACTGATTGTAAATCTGCACGCCCACATACAGCGCGGCCAAAATGATCAACACTGCCAGGATGATCCGTTTGATGATCTTACCCATCGAGATGCGTCCCCCTCGTTTCAAAATACTGCCTTACCACCGCTTTTGCCGTCTCCGGCAGCGGCGCCTGCGCCGGGTCGTCCGGATAGAGCCAATGCACCTCCGGTTCCCGACGGAACCAGGTGAGCTGCCGCTTGGCGTACCGGCGGGTACCCTGCTTCATCTGTTCCACAGCCGTTTCCAGCGGCAGTTCACCGTCCAGATAGGGCTTTAGCTCCTTGTAGCCAATGGCCTGCAGGGCTGTTTTGCCGCCCTCCATAGAGAGGACCGCTCTGGCTTCTTCCAGAAGCCCGTCCGCCAGCATTTGGTCTACCCTCCGGTTGATCCGGCCGTACAGCGCCGCCCGATCCCGAAAATTCAGGCCGATCCAGCACACGTCGTAGGGCGGCGGGCAGCGGCGGGATTCCTCCAAAAGCTGGGTCATGGTCTTGCCGGTCAGCCGGTACAGCTCAATGGCTCGCACCAGACGGGGTACATTGTTTGGCTCGATCCGCCGGGCGGATTCCGGGTCGAACTGCCGCAGCTCCTCCACTAGCGCGCCCACCCCCTGCGCCTCCGCCTTTTGGCGGAGCGCCTGCCGCAGGGATTCGTCCTGCGCGCCGCCGGAAAAATCCAGATTTTGCAGCAGCGACCGCACATATAAGCCGGTACCGCCGGCCACAATGGGAATGCTGCCCCGTGCGGCGATCTCCCGCAGGCAGTCTCCGGCCAGCGCCACATAGTCCGCCACGCTGAAAGGCTCCCGAATAGACAGAAAGCCCACCATATGGTGCGGGATGCCGTCCATCTCCGCCGCGGTCGGCCTTGCTGTTCCAATCGACATCTCCCGATAAATCTGCATGGAGTCCGCCGAGACGACCTCGCTGCGCAGCCACTTGGCCAGCTCCACCGCCAGCCGGCTTTTGCCGGAAGCTGTTGGCCCCACAACCGCGATCACCGGAATTTTTTCTTCTCGTGTCAAAGGCGACGCTCCTTTCCGCAGATTTTTCGGCAAACGCTATTGGATCCTGCCGAATTGCTTTTCCAGATCCTTTTTCCGCATCACAATGGAGATGGGCCGCCCGTGGGGGCAATAGCGAATCTCCGGATGCTCCTCCAGCCGGTTGGCAAGGGCGATCAGTTCTTCCCGTGTCGTTTGGTTCCCCGCCTTAATGGCGGCACGGCAGGCTATGTTGTGATAGATCCAGTCCATATGCTCGGTGGAAAGGTCCGTCTTGTTTGCGCAAAGGTAGCCCGCCATTTCCACCACCGCAGCGGCGGCGTCTCCCGCCTCCAGCAGCAGCGGCGCGCTGCGCACCAGCAGGGTACCCTCGCCAAAATCCTCCAGTTCAAATCCGGCATTGGCAAACAGCTCCTTCGCCTCCAGCACCATGCTGTATTCTTCCTTTTGCAGCGTCACTGTCACCGGCTCCAGCAGTGTTTGGGCGCAGCTTGCGCCGTTCTCCGCCTTCAGCTTTTCATAGAGCAGGCGCTCATGGGCGGCGTGCTTGTCGATAAACAACACGGTGTCGTCGCTCCGTTCCACCACGCAGTAGGTGTGGAACAGTTCCCCCACAAAGCGGCTCGTGACCGGCGCTTCCGCCGTCGGGATCACCTCCGGCTCCTCCTGCGACGGCGCAAGGGCGGGCTGTGGGGGTTCCTCCCCCGCGGGGGCCTTTGGCACAGGCGCCGGCTTTGGCTGCCAGGCCGCGCCGCTGTCGTTCAGCGCGATGATCCGCTCCCGTGGCGCTCCCTGTTGCCCAGTCAGGCTGTTCCAAAAGGAACGCTGCTCCGCTTTGGGCGGCTGGGCGGCCGTCGCCTTGGGCGCAGGCTGGTTGGCGGCGGGGCCGGCCGGCGTAACGCCCTTTGGCTGGAACCGGAGCTGGCCGCCTTCCATCGGCGGGAACACCGGCGCTTTGCTCTCCTTTTCCCGCGGGAAGGTCAGCCTGGTGGGGGTATCCCCCTCGTTGAGGGCCGTTTTCACCCCGTGATAAACCGCGTCGAACA
>CAZFHQ010000053.1:0-1461 GCA_964519325.1 uncultured Clostridium sp. | reverse complement strand
CTCGTTGACGAACCGCACCTCCAGCTTGGTGGGGTGAACGTTCACATCCACCGCCTGGCAGTTCAGCTCCAGGTGCAGCACACAGGCGGGGAACTTGCCCGCCATAATGCTGGTCTTAAAAGCCTGCTCCATCGCCACCATAGCGGTGCGGCTTTTCACATACCGCCCGTTAATGAAAAAGTGCTGCATCCGCCGGTTGGGCCTGGCCGCTGCCGGCTTGGAGACAAAGCCCCACACCCGCACATGCTCCAGGGTGTAATCCACCGGAATCAGCCCGTCGGTAAATTCTCGGCCGAACACAGCATAAATCGCCGATTTCAGCTTGCCGTCCCCCGGCGTGTGGAGCGCGTCCTTGCCATCCTTGATGAACCGCACCGAGATTTCCGGATGGGAGAGGGCGATATTGTCCATCACCGCGCCAACCGCCGACCCCTCCACCGCGTCGGTCTTGAGGAATTTCAGCCGGGCAGGCGTGTTGAAAAACAGGTCGCGAACGACAACGGTGGTGCCGGCGGCACAGCCCGCCTCCTCCAGGCAAAGCTCCTCGCCGCCGCTGTTCTTCAGATGCGTGCCGGCGATCTCGTCGGCGGTGCGGGTAAAGATCTCAACCTCTGCCACCGCGCAAATCGAGGCCAGCGCTTCGCCCCGGAAGCCCAGGGTCGCGATCCGCTCCAGATCCTCCGCGCCGCGCACCTTGCTGGTGGCATGGCGCAGAAGGGCGGTGGATACCTGGTCGCGCTCGATGCCGCAGCCATCGTCCGTCACACGGATAAAGGTGACGCCGCCGTTTTTGATCTCCGCTGTAATGGCGGTAGCGCCGGCGTCGATGGCGTTTTCCACCAGCTCCTTGACGACGGACGCCGGCCGGTCGATCACCTCGCCAGCCGCGATCAGCTCCGCCACATGCTTGTCTAATACGTTGATGTTTGCCATGCTGCCCACCTCCTTTTTCCTTGTTTGGTCGTTCTGTGCTGTCCGTCCCCCTCCGGCGGGGCCGCCTTTGCCTGCCTGGACGGTTTGTCAAAGCAAGCGCGGCCGCGGCCCGTGGCGCTACAGCTTTGCCAGCTTGGAAAGCTCAAACAGCACATTCATGCACTCAATCGGCGTAAGGGCGTTGACGTCCAGCGCCTTGAGCCGCCCGATCAGCTCCACATAATGGTCCGGCGTAAATGTGATCTGCCCGCCGTACTCCTGGGGCTTTTTGCCGCCCTTGGGCGGCGTGACCTCGCTGCCGCTCTCCAGTTCCTGCAAAATCTGCTTTGCCCGGGTGACGACTTTATTTGGCACGCCGGCCAGCTTGGCCACCTCCACGCCGAAGCTGTCGTCGGCGCCGCCCCGGACAATCCGGCGCAGAAAGGTGATGTCGTCGCCCCGCTTTTTCACGGCGATGTTATAATTTTTCACGCCGTCCAGCAGATCCTCCAGGGCGGTCAGCTCATGGTAGTGGGTGGCAAACAGCGC
>CAZFHQ010000052.1:0-8213 GCA_964519325.1 uncultured Clostridium sp. | reverse complement strand
TAAATCTCACGTACAGATTTTGCTGTTCTTATCTAAAATATAACAAAAATCTATTTTTTTTGCAATACATAATATAAAATAATACAAAAAAGAGATACCGATCCACGGTACCTCTTCTATTACGCTATCTGAAAGGTGAATGCTGGTTTATCTGCTTTCATGATACAGCATGGACAGCCATTTATTTTGCAATCAAGTCCGTTTCCATCTCCATGTCATTGATGGCCGCAAACGTCGTGCTGTCTTTATGGGGAATCGGCTTCCAACCCAGATTTCTGGAAAACAGCGCCTGAATCTCCATCGGAATGGACAGCGCGATAAACAATGGCCATGCAAGCACAATGAGGACTTTATGCCCAAAGCTTACATTTTTAATCCGCTTCCGCTCGGCAAACAGGACGATCACCGCAAGGCACATGGCGCCGAGGCCGGATAAAATGAAAGATCGCAGCCACATCAGCAGCACCCCATCGCAGGTCAATAAGTTCCAGCTATGTCCAATAAAAGCGTCTTTTAACGTTAGGGACGGATCAACAAGCGGCGTAGCCAGCAGGAACAAGCTCTGCACCATCATCAACGCCAGTCCAAACAACGACGCCGGCAAAATGTTGATCATAATATCGTAAAGCGAACCCTTATGCCGGTGCTTCTCGCCGCCAACAAAAATGCTTTTCAGCAGATCCTTGATCCTGGCGTAAAAAACCAGCAAATGTCCTCTGGACCAACGCACTCTCTGCCGCCACATAATTTTAAACGAGGTCGGCTGCTCATCATAAAAAACAGCGTCGTCGCAATAGCGGATCATGTTGTTCAGCAGGATCTGGTCTGCTGAAAACTCCCAGTCCTCTGTGAGCGTCACATAATGCCAGCCGTCTTTTACCACATTGGAATTGATCACATATCCGGTTCCCTGCACTCTGGTGGAACAGCCTGTGACCGTTCTGCCCCGGCTCTCCATCCGGCAGCCTGCCGCAAAGTACAAGCCGTAAAGGCCGGAAATCAGATTGGTGCCAAAATTCTTGGAATTCCGGAAGGATGTGATCACATACTGCTTATCATAGTATTCAAACGCGTCATTCATGCGGGCAAAGTAATTGCTGTCCAAAATGTTGTCCGCGTTGAACAGAAAAAAGCCATCATAATTCTGCGTACCATAGTCCCGCTCAATGCAGCTGAACAAGTGCTGAAAGGCATAGCCCATCGTACATTCTTCCGGGTTATTGTATTCGTACACCGTAACCCCCATTTTCCGCGCAATTTCAGCCGTTTGATCGGTGCAATTATGCGCGATGACGAAGATCTGCAGCTTATCCTGCGGATACCGGTTCTTCTGAATACTTTCAATCAGTCCCGCAATAACAGATTCCTCATTTCGCGCAGGTATGATCACACCGTATTTATTATATGTATCCGTTTTCGGATATGTTTTTTTCGCAAAAAGGCCAACAATCGCGAAAATGGCAAAATGCACCATCAGTAGTCCAAGCATCAAAGATATTATCAAAAATATTAGATTTATCACCTGTATATAGTTCATATCTTTTTCACTTTTTCCTCCATTTCGTTCTCATTCCCCATAGTTTTCTCAAGTTCAGAACTTTTGTGTTTTATCGCAAGGAGCTGGAAACAAAACTGTAACACAGCGCTCCTTCCTGCCATGAAAAGATAAAATTATGGTCGAGTACAGAAAGTAAGTGAAAAAGCAGCAATGAGACTGGGACGCTACTTTCCTTTTCCAATATACTTTTTTACTCTTCCACATATCTACGTTCGGTGTACCGGATGCACACCTACATCCTCCGGGAACACACCATGCTCCCCGGAAAGAGAACTGCTATCGAATCCTGCCGATATCCCGGCGGTAATGCGCGCCCTCAAACTGAATCTTTTCTACGGCAGCGTATGCCTTTGCCAGCGCTTCATCTAAATCTTTGCCCATTGCCGTTACACCCAGCACTCTGCCGCCATTGGTGTAGAATTTGCCGTCCTGTTTCACGGTGCCGGCATGGAAAACCATAGCGCCCTCCACCTGGCCGTTGTCATCCAAGCCGTGAATCTCAATGCCCTTTTTGTAAGCCTGGGGATAGCCGCCGGACGCCATGACAACGCAGGCGGCAGTTTCCTCAGACCACTGGATGTCCAGATCGGCCAGGGTGCCGTCAGCGCAGGCCACAAGGATGTCCGCCAGGTCGGTCTTGAGCCGCGGCAGCACCACCTGCGTCTCCGGGTCGCCAAACCTGGCGTTATACTCGATGACCTTGGGGCCATTTGGCGTGAGCATCAGGCCGAAGTAGAGGCAGCCTTTAAACGGCCGGCCCTCCTGGTTCATCGCCGCCATGGTGGGCGCGAAAATGGTGTCGTAACATTCCTTTGCCATCTCATCGTCATAGAACGGATTCGGGCTGATGGTACCCATGCCGCCGGTATTCAGGCCCTGGTCGTTGTCCAGCGCCCGCTTGTGATCCTTGGAGGAAACCATAGGCACCAGGGTCTTGCCGTCGGTAAAAGCCAGGACGGAAACCTCTGGGCCGGTGATGAACTCCTCCACCACGATCTGGTTGCCGGAAGCGCCAAACACCTTATCCTCCATGATGGAGTTGACCGCATCCGCCGCCTCCTGGAAGCTCTTGCAGATAAGCACGCCCTTGCCCAGCGCCAGGCCGTCCGCCTTGACAACGATGGGATACACGTTATTCCGCTCAATAAATGTGATGGCGTCCTTGGAATTGCCGAACACATGGTAGCCTGCCGTTGGGATGTTGTACTTTTTCATCAGATCCTTGGAAAAAACCTTGCTGGCCTCGATGATGGCGGCGTTGGCGCGGGGGCCAAAGGCCTTGATGCCGGCTGCCTCCACAGCGTCTACCATGCCGGCTGCCAACGGGTCGTCCGGCGCGACAAAGACCAGGTCGATCTTGTTTTCCTGTGCGAAAGCAACCACGCCGTCGATATCCATGGCCTTGATGCCAATACATTCCGCGTCACAGGAAATGCCGCCGTTGCCGGGCGCGCAGTACAGCTTCTCCACCTTGGGGCTTTCCAACAGCTTGCGCACAATGGCGTGCTCCCGACCGCCGCCGCCAACTACTAAAATCTTCATGCTACTTCCTCCCCATTAATGATGGAACAGGCGCACGCCTGTGAATACCATGGCGATGTTGTACTTGTCGCATGTCTCAATGACGTTGTCGTCACGGATGGAGCCGCCTGCCTGGGCGATATACTCCACGCCGCTGCGGTGGGCGCGCTCAATGTTGTCGCCAAAGGGGAAGAACGCGTCGGAACCGAGAGCCACGCCGCTCTGCCTGCTGATCCAGGCTTTCTTTTCCTCACGGGTGAGGATCTCCGGCTTTGTCTCGAAGAACTGCTCCCAAATCCCGTCGGCCAGCACATCCTCATAGTCGTCCGAAATATACACGTCAATGGTGTTGTCGCGGTCCGGGCGGCGGATGTCCTTTTTGAACGGCAGGTTCATCACCTTGGGGTGCTGACGCAAAAACCAGATATCCGCCTTGTTGCCCGCCAGGCGGGTGCAGTGGATTCTGGACTGCTGGCCCGCGCCGATACCGATGGCCTGGCCGTCCTTGGCGTAGCAAACGGAATTGGACTGGGTGTATTTCAGGGTGATCAGCGCGATGAGCAGGTCACGCTTGGCAGCCTCAGAGAAGGTCTTGTTTTTGGTTGGGAAGTTGGTGAGCATCTCCTCGTTGATCTCGATCTCGTTTCTCCCCTGCTCAAAGGTAACGCCATACACATCCTTATGCTCTGTGGGGGCCGGTTGATACTTAGGGTCGATCTGGATCACGTTGTAGTTGCCCTTCCGCTTGGTTTTGAGGATCTCCAGCGCCTCGTCAGAATAGCCTGGCGCGATAACGCCGTCGGAGACCTCCCTGGCCAGCAGCTTTGCAGTGGCCGCGTCACATTCGTCAGAGAGGGCGACAAAATCACCGTAGGAGGACATCCGGTCCGCGCCTCTGGCCCGGGCATACGCGGCGGCAATGGGGGTCAGCTCGTCCAGGTCATCCACAAAGTAGATTTTTTTCAGCGTGTCAGAGAGGGGTACTGCAACTGCCGCGCCCGCCGGACTGACGTGCTTGAAGGAAGCCGCCGCCGGCAGCCCGGTGGCCGCTTTCAGCTCCTTGACGAGCTGCCAGCTGTTAAAGGCGTCCAGAAAGTTGATATAGCCCGGCCTGCCGTTGCGCACGATGATAGGCAGGTCGCTGCCGTCTTTCATATAAATACAGGATGGCTTTTGGTTGGGATTGCAGCCATACTTGAGCATCAATTTATCCGCCATGAGATTTTTCCTCCTAATCACTGATTTTTGTTGACGATGCGGGACTGGCAGGCGCCGGTCCGCAGGTCGATATACCGGGTAAACAGGGAAACCTTGTTGTTTTTGTCCAGCGCGTTCCATACCTCCGCGGTGAACGCGTCGATCTCCCCCTTGAGCTTGATTCGGACAGGCTCCCCTTCAAAGGATGGGATGGGGTTTCCATCGCATTTGTAGGTGTGGATCAGGCGGCCCTCGCCGTCCACTGGCTCAGCATACTCATAAAAGTAGCGCAGGGCGGACGCTTCTCTGCCGCAGTCGCTCTTTAAAATGGAGAGCTTAAAGGACATCCCGCCCTCCACAATCACCTCGCCGGAGATCCTTGGCGTAAAGTTGGGGCCGTCCGGCTCAAAGGTCCTTGAGCGCAGCGCTTCTTCAAAGGTGCGGCCGCTCTTGAGATAGTTGTAAACGGTGTCGGTCTGGTCGCCGTTGGTCACCACGGTGGTGGTACCCAGCACCCGCACCGGCGCGTAGATGATGAGGGAAGGATCGGTCAGCTTGGATTCGTCAAAGGCTTTTGTGCGGATCCCGTCGCCGTCCTCTTCAAAGATACGGTTTCGGCTGTTTCCGCTGCGGCCCATGATGAAATAGGCGATCACAGCAAAATTGCCGTCGGCGCTTTTGCCAATGAGCACGCCTCTGCCCGGGTAGGAATTGCCTTTGAGATAATCGGTGATGGTTTGCAGTTTCATGGAATCAACGTCCTCTTTTCTTTCACTCTGTTATTCTATTTTATCCGCGATCTTGACTTGATCGCCTGTTACCGTCAGTTTCCCGTCGCAATACAGGGCGACGGCACGGGGCAGGATCTCCCACTCCGCCTGCTGCATGACCCGAAGCTGCAGGGTCTCCGGCGTATCGTTCTCATGGACGGATACGGCTTTTTGCAGGATGATGGGGCCGCCGTCACAAATCTCATTGACAAAATGCACGGTAGCGCCCGTGACCTTGACGCCCCTTTGGAGCGCCGCCTGATGGACGCGCAGGCCGTAAAAGCCCTCGCCGCAGAAGGATGGGATCAGGGACGGATGGATATTCATCATCCGGTTGGTGTATTGCTGAATGACCCGGTTGCTGATGATGGTCATAAAGCCCGCCAGCACGATCAGGTCGATCCCATACCGCTCCAGCGTGGCGATGAGCGCCGCGTCGTAATCCTCCATGGCGGGGTAATTTTTCCGCACCAGGACCTCGGTTGGGATATTGGCCCGCTCCGCGCGCTCCAGCGCATAGATCCCCGGCTTGCTGGCAATGACGCAGGCGATCTTGCCGTTTGGGATCTTCCCGTCTGCTTTGGCGTCGATCAATGCCTGCAAATTGGTGCCGCCGCCGGAGACAAGTACCGCGATGTTCAGCATAACACAACACCCTCGCTGCCCGCTTCCACGGCGCCGATCACATAGGCTTTTTCACCGGTGGCAGCCAGCTGAGCCAGGGCTTTGTCCGCCTGGTCCGCCGGCACGACGACGCACATGCCAATGCCCATATTGAAAGTATTATACATATCGTGCTCCGGAATGCTGCCAGCCTTTTGGATCAGGTCAAAGATGGGCAATGTCGGGAAGGAATCCTTTTGGATCTTCGCGGTGCAGCCCTCCTTCATCATCCGCGGGATATTCTCATAAAAGCCGCCGCCGGTGATATGGGAGACCGCCTTCACATCGCAGGCCTGAAGCAGCGCGGTGATGGAGCGGACATAAATTCTCGTTGGGGTGAGGAGTGTTTCGCCCAGGGTCGCGCCCAGCTCGTCATAGTGCTTTTGGAGCGTCTCCCTGTTCACGTTAAATACCTTGCGCACCAGAGAGAAGCCATTGGAGTGAACGCCGGAGGATGCCAGGCCGATGATGACGTCGCCCGGTTCCATGGCGGAGCCGTCGATGATCTTTTTCTTGTCGACAATGCCGACGCAGAAGCCCGCCACGTCATATTCCTCTGGCGGGTAGAAGCCCGGCATTTCCGCGGTCTCGCCGCCCACCAGGGCGCAGTTGGACTGGACGCAGCCGTCCGCCACGCCGGAGACGATCTCCGCCACACGCTCCGGGGTGTTCTTGCCAACGGCAAGGTAATCCAGGAAGAACAGGGGCTGGGCGCCGCAGCAGACCACATCGTTGGAGCACATGGCCACGCAGTCGATACCGATGGTGTCGTGCTTGTTCATCAGGAACGCCAGGCGCAGCTTGGTTCCCACACCGTCTGTACCGGAAACCAGCACCGGCTCCTCCATGCCGGCCAGGTTTGGCTGGAACAAGCCGCCAAAGCTGCCAATGCCGGAGAGCACGCCCGGAATTTTGGTCCGCGCCACATGGGTCTTCATCAGCTCCACCGCTTTATAGCCTGCCGTTACGTCTACGCCTGCCGCTTTGTAGCTATCACTAAAACTTTTCATAAACCGTTTTCTCCTCTATCGTATTGTTACAGGGCCGCTACCGCATCCTGGAGCGCCTTGTCCTTCTTTTGAACGCCGTCTTCCATGTCCGCCTTCATCTGCTGGAGCTTGGCTGCCAGCGCGTCGTCAGAGAGGGCCAGCATTTGCGCCGCCAAAATCGCCGCGTTGTCCGCGCCGTCAATGGCGACCGTTGCCACCGGGATGCCGCTGGGCATCTGCACCGTTGCCAGCAGCGCGTCAAGGCCGTCCAGCGTGGAGGACTTGATCGGGATACCGATCACCGGAATGGTCGTGTGGGCTGCCAGCACGCCTGCCAAATGGGCGGCCTTGCCCGCCGCCGCAATGATCACGCCAAATCCGTTTGCCTTGGCGTTGGCAGAAAACGCCGCCGCCGCTTCCGGCGTCCTGTGGGCGGACATCACCCGCACTTCGCAGGGGATATCAAACGATTTGAGCCGCTTAACCGCTGCGGAAACGACAGGAAAATCGCTGTCGCTGCCCATAATAACCGCTACCTTTTTTGTTGCCATTCTCAAATTCCACCTTTTTCCCAATCAATTTCTGCAATGAAAACAGGCTACGGCGCATCCGACGTAGCCTTATTCACCATGAGATCAAAAATCAGCCGTAAATGCAGCAGAGCATCCTGGATGCACCATGCCCACCTCCGCAATAAACTACTCATTATTGTATGCTATTTCTGTGTTAATTTCAAGTAAGAGCCAATTAAAAAAGCTGATTTTGGCGCAAATTTGTCTAATATACTGATTTTTTATGCAAATTCCCGTACATCCTGTTAGAATCACCAATTTCCGCCTGGGATTTCGGCAATTTGTTGCAGCATTGTGAATGTACGGTGACGGATTTGTCAGAAACCAGAAACCAGCGCGCCGCCCCGCCGGCCCGTGCCGCGCGCCTTGTCTTGCGCAAAGCAAAAAAAACGGAAGAAGCCCGCTGCCTCTCCCGTTTTTCACGCGCCGAACCGGCGCTTGCTGTATTGCCTGTTTTGCGAAATTAATACATGCCGCCCATGCCGGGATCCGCCGGCATTGCAGGGGCAGGATTTTCTTCCTTCTTATCCGCTACCAGCGATTCGGTCGTCAGGACCATCGCCGCGACGGAAGCCGCGTTTTGCAGCGCGGAGCGGGTCACCTTGGTTGGGTCCACGATACCAGCGGAAATCATGTCGCCGTACTGGTCGCGCAGCGCGTCATAGCCATAGCCCACCTTGCCTGCCGTCTTGATATTCGCCACGATCACAGAACCCTCCAGGCCTGCGTTGACAGCGATCTGGCGAACCGGCTCCTCCAGCGCCTTGAGGACGATCTGCACGCCGGTTTTCTCGTCGCCTTCAACCTTTGCCAGCAGAGGTGCAACAGCTTCAGCCGCGTTCAGCAGCGCCACGCCGCCGCCGGCTACAATGCCTTCTTCCACAGCGGCCTGGGTTGCAGACAGGGCGTCTTCAATGCGGAGCTTCTTCTCCTTCATCTCAAC
>CAZFHQ010000051.1:0-8220 GCA_964519325.1 uncultured Clostridium sp. | reverse complement strand
GACGCCGGAGCGGGTGGAAGGTATGGCGGCTGGCGTAGACCAGATTGTGGCCTTGACCGATCCGATCGGCGCGGTGCTCACTGGCAAGCGGCTGCCCAACGGGCTGCAAATCGAGCAGGTGCGGGTGCCTCTCGGCGTCATTGGGATCATCTATGAGGCGCGCCCCAACGTAACGGCGGACGCCGCGGCCCTTTGCCTCAAGGCGGGCAGCGCGGTAATCCTTCGGGGCGGCAAGGAGGCGTTCCGCTCCAATCAGTGTATCACGTCTGTGATGCGCCAGGCGGTGGAGGGCGCCGGACTGCCGGCGGACTGCATCCAGCTTGTCCAGGATACCGCGCGGGAGTCCGCCAGAGAGATGATGACCCTGACCGGCTATCTGGATGTGCTGATCCCGCGGGGCGGCGCCGGACTGATCCGTTCTGTGGTAGAAAATTCCAAGGTGCCGGTGATTGAGACCGGCGCTGGCAACTGCCATGTTTATGTGGATGAGTTTGCGGATATCAACATGGCGGCAGAGATCATCTTCAACGCCAAGACCCAGCGGCCCTCTGTGTGCAACGCCATCGAAACGATACTGGTCCATCAGGCCATTGCGGAGAAAGCGCTGCCGGTCATCAAGGCACGGCTGGACGCCAAACATGTGGAGCTGCGCGGCTGCGAAAAGGCCCGCGCGATTCTGCCGGGCATTGCCGCCGCCACAGAGGACGACTGGGCGACCGAGTACCTGGACTATATTCTGGCGGTGCGGGTGGTGGATTCTATCGAAGCCGCCATCGACCACATCGCCCGGTATTCCACCGGCCACAGCGAGTGCATTGTGACGGAGCATTACGGCAGGGCAATGCAGTTCACCGACCAGGTAGACAGTGCAGCGGTGTATGTGAATGCTTCCACCCGCTTTACAGACGGCGGGATGTTCGGCATGGGCGCGGAGATCGGGATCTCGACCCAGAAGCTCCATGCCCGCGGCCCAATGGGGCTGGAGCAGCTTACCTCCACCAAATTTATTGTGCGCGGCAGCGGCCAGATCCGCTAGTCGGCAAATGATGGCAGCGACGCGGCGCAGGGCCTTTCTGCGCAGGTCCTGGTCTGCGAAATAATTGTTACAGGGAAGGAACTCGTTTCAAATGATGGAATCTTTAGCAACTTGGTTTCAGGAAACACTTGGCAGCGTAATGCCGGGCGAGCTGGTGATCTTCATCACGTCGATGATCCCCATTTTGGAGCTGCGGGGCGGCCTGCTGGTAGCCAGCGCCATGGGGGTGCCGATCTGGCTGGCGATCCCGATCTGCATCGTCGGCAATATGATCCCCGTCGTGCTGATCCTGCTGTTTATCACGCCGATTTTCAACCTGATGAAGCGTGCAAAATTTTTGCGCCCGCTGGTACACAAGCTGGAAAATAAAGCGAACGGCAAAAACGCGAAAAAGATCCAGAACGCGGAGTTCTGGGGGCTGGTGCTGTTTGTCGGTATCCCGCTGCCAGGCACCGGCGGCTGGACCGGCGCGCTGATCGCCTCCCTGCTGAACGTCAGGTTTTGGAAGGCGATCACGGCGATTTTCCTGGGGCTGATCCTGGCCACCATTATCATGTCCTGCATTTCCTACGGGATCCCGTGGCTGGTCTCTTTGTTTGCGGGGTAATGTGCCATGGTAGATACCGTATTTTTCAAAATTTTACCGGTTTTGCTGGGGATCATTGTCCTGCTTTTGCTTGTTGTGATCGTGGTCAAATATGTGCTGGCAACCAAAAAATGGGGGAAGCGGGCATCGCTGCCAGTTGAATCCTGCAAGGCTGCCGTGCTGGAAAAGCAGGCGGCGGAACGCTGCCGCCGCAGCTTGTCGGTGTCGTCTTTTGAGACGGAATCGGTTGTGGAATATCGGGTCGTGTTCCTGCTGGAGGACGGCAGGCAGAATGCGTTTTCCGTGGACGAATCGGTCTTTGACCTGCTGGCGGAAGGGGATACGGGTACGCTGGTATTTCAGGCGGAACGCTTTTTGAAATTTGAACGATCCTGAAACGGAACAAGAAAACGGAAGAAACGCCGGACCTGCTGTGGGTCCGGCGTTTTTTGCGGGAACAAGATGCTGTTGAGACTGACCCGACGGAGGAAGGCGGACAGACAAAGGAAAAAGCAGGCGGTGGGAGTTCCCTTGCCGCCTGCTATGCTTTATGTGTGCTGGGTGTGGGGCGTGTCCGCGTCTCTGTTCGGGCGCTCCCTGCGGAACAGAAGGCCAAAGCACCAGATTGCCGCAAGACCGATAACGGTGTAAATAATGCGGCTGACAACGCCGGATTGGCCACCGCAGATCCATGCGACCACATCAAACTGGAAAACGCCGATGGAGCCCCAGTTCAGCCCGCCGGCCATCACAAGCGCCAGCGCGATTTTATCCACTACTACCATGAAAATTCACCTCAAATCAGTTGATCTGCACTTATTCTGGGCAATTTTCTGGGGAATATACATTAATCAAACAGGATGCCGGCCGCCGCCGGTTTTGTCAGGTACACCTCTGAAAAGGCGCGGCGCAGAACCTGGGCGCATTGTTCCGCCGCGGCCGGGTCATCGAACAGGCCGAACGCTGTGGAGCCGCTGCCGGACATACACGCGCCCAGCGCCTTGTGCTGCCGCATTACAGCCTTGATCTCCTCCACCACAGGCAGCGGGATCGCGGATTCAAATACGTTGCGGAGATGGCTGCCGATTTGCCGCAGGTCGCCTGCCGCCAATCCGGCGCACAGCGCTGCGGTATCCGGCCGGGCGCTGATGGCGCCGTCGTCGATCCTCCGGTATGCTTCCCCGGTATTGATATTGAGGTCGGGCTTGCACAGCAGGATAGTGCAGTCCGGGAGCGTTGGCAGCGGGGTCATAATCTCGCCGATCCCCTCGCAAAGACGGGCGCCGCCGCAGACGCAGAAGGGTACGTCCGCGCCGACCTGCACGCCCAGTTCACACAGCTCCTGTTCCGAAAGCCCCGCCTGAAACAGCCGGTTCAACCCCACAAAGACAGCCGCGCCGTCCGCACTGCCGCCGCCCAGGCCCGCCTGGCTGGGGATCCGCTTTTCAATGTGGATGTCCACGCCGGCGGAGATGCCGCAGTGGGAGAGGAACAGCGCTGCGCTGCGGTGGGCGATATTCTGTTCATCACAGGGGATCTCCGGCGCGGTGCAGGTCAGGCGGATGGCGCCGTCCTCATTTTTCCGCATGGCGACGGTATCGTGGAGGGAGACAGACTGCATGACCATTTGCAGCAGATGATAACCGTCTGCCCGCTTGCCCACTACGTCCAGGGACAGGTTGATTTTCGCGTTAGCCAGCGCGATACATTGCTCCATGGGCCATTTTCCTTTCTGTTCGCAATTTTTTGTGGGCGGCCAGCCGCTGCGCGGTTGTTTTGCCCTGCGGGCGGCTTTGTGTGTCGCTCGCTTTTTATTGCGCGGCAGCAAAGCGCCACGCAAAGCTTAGAACCTGAAAAGCGGGGATGGATTCACGCGCGTTACAGATTCCAGAGGGTGAATCGCTTGATGTCAATCGCTTTTGCCGGACACATTTCGTGACAGCAAAAGCACTTGATGCATTTGTGATAATGGATGACCGCTTTTCTGTTTTCAATCGCAATGGTGTGCTGCGGGCAGCTCTCGGCGCATTTGCCGCAGCCAACGCAGTCTTTGGTTCGGATCTTCGGGCGGGGCGTGGCCAGCTTATCGGCCAGAGGACGGAGAGGCTTTGGCACCCGCGCGATAAAGTCATTGGACTTGGATTCCGGCTGGAGAAAATCCTCCGCCACAAACTGCTCCACCGGCCCGCCCAGAACCGTCAGCTCCTCCACAGAGGACGGGCAAAGCTGCCGGTCAATGGCGGATTGCAGCATGAAAATTTCATGGGGTTCCATGTGCATCAGCCTGGCGCAGACCAGGTCTACGTTGTAGGGGTTTACGCCCGCCACCAGAGCGCCGATATGACGGGGCTGGCCGCCGGAGGGACCGTTGCCCTCCATGGCGTCAACAGCGTCGACAATGGCAATGCGGGGGCGCACCGTTTCACACAGGTCCACCAGCATCATGCCAAAGTCTTTTTTGTCCGGGAACCGGCAGTGGAACTCCGGCTTCATCAGGCCCGGCACAGAGCCGAACATATTTTTCACCGCGCCGCTCATCACGGTCAGGCAGTGGGATTTCAGCTTGGCCAGGTCCACGATCACATCGGCCTCCCGCAGCGGGTCGATGATGGTAAATGATTTGCAGCGCAGGCCGTGGGGCGCTTCTACAGCGGAGTAGCCGCAGTCGTAATTCAGCTCCAGGCCGTATTCCCTGGCCATTTTATCATAGCCGCAGGCGGCGTAGACGCTTTTCAGCGCGGCGGTGTTATACAGGCCGCCGGAGCTTTCCGCAATTTTCACCTGAGCGCCCAAAGCCTTGAGCCGAGCGCCCACCGCCGCCACCAGTATGGGGTGGGTGATGATGGCGGCCTCCGGCTTGGACTTCATCACCAGGTTGGGCTTGATAGCCGCCTTGGCGCCCGGCTGGATGAGACGGTCCAGCGAAAGGGCGTCAAAGATCGTATCGACGGCTGCTTTTACCGTTGGATAATCATACGCCGCGCATGGGGCAAGATAGACAGGCGATTTCATGAGGCTTGCTCCTTTACAGCTGCTTGAGGAAGGTGTGGATCCGATCCAGCGCTTCATTGATGTGTTTGAGCGAATAAGAGTAGGACACACGGACGAACCCTTCGCCGCAAGCGCCAAAGGCGGTGCCAGGCACCACGGCCACCCGGCTCTCATGGATCAGCTTTTCGCAGAACGCCTCAGAGGAAAGGCCGGTGCGTTGGATGGACGGGAACACATAGAACGCGCCCTCCGGCTCAAAGCACGTCAGGCCCATGTCGTTGAGCGCGTCCACAATGAGCCTGCGGCGCATATCGTATTGATCCCGCATATAGGTGATGTCGTCGTCGCCGTTTTTCAGCGCCTCTGTGGCGGCGTACTGGGCCATGGTGGGCGCGCTCATGATGGCGTACTGGTGCAGCTTGGTCATGGCGCTGATGATCGGCGCCGGACCTACGGCAAAGCCCAGCCGCCAGCCGGTCATGGCAAATGCCTTGGAAAAGCCGTTGATGACGACGGTGCGCTCCCACATCCCATCTATTTCGCTGAAGCAGACATGGGGCTCGCCGCCATAGGTCAGCTCGCTGTAGATCTCGTCGGAGAGCACCAGCAGGTCGTGCTCCCTGACCACCCGCGCGATGTCCTCCAGGTCTTTCCGGCGCATGACGCCGCCGGTGGGATTGTTGGGATAGGGGAGGATCAGCGCCTTGGTTTTTGGGGTGATCTTCTCCCGCAGGGCCTTGGCGGTCAGGCGGAAGTTATCCTCCGCTTTTGTCTCGATGATGACCGGCACGCCCTTGGCCATTTGGGTCATGGGTACATAGCAGACAAAGCTCGGCTCCGGAATGAGCACCTCGTCGCCCGGATTGATGAGAGTGCGGATCGCCAGGTCGATGGCTTCGGAGCCGCCGACGGTGACAAGCACCTCTGAGTCCGGGTGGTAGGTGACGTTGTATTTTTTCTGCATCCACTTGCAGATCTCATTGCGCAGGGCGGCAAAGCCCCGGTTCGGCGAATAGAAGGTCTGGCCCTGTTCCAGGGTGCGGATGCCCTCGGCACGGACGTGAAAGGGGGTGGTGAAGTCCGGCTCCCCGATGGAGAGGGAGATCACGTTGTCCATTTCGTTGGCAATATCAAAAAACTTTCGGATGCCGGAGGGCTTTACCTGTAAAATTTCCCGGTTCATCCGACTGTTGTAGTCGATCACAGTGTATACTCCCTTCTGTCCCTGTCGTCGTCGGTGAGGATCACGTCCGCTTCTTTATATTTGCTCAGGATGAAATGCGTGGCTGTTGAGAGGACGCCGTCCAGGGTGGAAAGGCGGCGCGCCACGAACATGGCGATATCCTGGATGGTTTTGCCATGCACCATCACGGCCAGGTCGAAGCCGCCGGACATGAGATAAACGCTCTCTACCTCGGTGAACGCCATAATGGTATGGGCAATGGTGTCAAAGCCGGTTTCTTTTTTTGGCGCTACCTTCAGCTCAATGAGGGCGCTGGCCCGGTCGCCGCCCACCTTATCCCAGTTGATCAGGGGTTTATAGCCGCGGATGACGCCGGACTGCTCCAGCACGGCGATCTCCCGTTTTACAGCCTCCTCGGTGGTGTTCAGCATAATCGCAAGCTGGGCGTTGGTCAAACGGGCGTTTTCATTCAGCAGATTGATGATTTTTTGTGTCATGGATATGCTCCTCTCAAAATTACGCAATGGGAAGCTGGTGCGGCTTCCGGTTGACATAGACGGTGAACTCGTCAAAGCCGGATTGCTTGACAATGTCCATAGCGGTTTCCACGCCGGAACCAACGTCGGCCCAGCGGTGGGCGTCGCTGCCCAGGGTGAGATACTGCCCGCCCAGCTCATGGAACCGCTTGATGACGATAGGGCAGGGCATGGTAGTGCCGATCTTCTGCCGCAGGCCGGAGGAATTTAATTCCAGGGCCTTGTCCTTACGGATGAGCGCGTGAAGGATGGTGTCGATGTGGTGCTCATATACCTCATAGCCAACCTGGATGTTATGCTCGCCCCGGATATACCGCAGGGGGTAGGTCAGGTGAGCCAGAGAATCAAAGCAGCCCAGATCAATCAGTTCCAGGATCTGGTCAAAATACTGCTCCAGCAGCCGGCCAATGCTGCAGTGGGCGTAGTCCACCTCGTAAAAGTCCGGCATCCCCACAATGTTATGGAGGGAGCCCAGTACAAAGTCAAACTGGAACTCCGATAAGATCCGTTCTGCCAAGGGGATGTTCTGGGTGGCCTGTCCCAGCTCCAGGCCGCGATAGATTTGAATCTTGTCCTGAAACAGGATGGCGGCTTTTTGCGTTTCCGTCAGGGAGCGGCGGACCGTATCCAGCAGCTCCTGCTCCGAAAAAAGATTACATTCACAGTGGTCGGTAATGGTGATCGCGTGCAGCCCCATGCGCACGGCGTTTTCGCACAGCATGATGACGGAGTCGCTGCCGTCGTAAGAGGCTGCGCTGTGTACATGGCAGTCTGAGATGTATCGGTATTTCATGGCTTTTTCTCCTAGTGTAAAAAACTTGGGTAAAAAAATAGTGTAATCAACATCATTATACCACAGATCCGCCTGCGATGCAAAAGAAAAATAAAGAAGCCGCATTTTACCGCCACGGTGGATTTTTAGGCGGCAATGGCCATGACGCGGCGCGAAAGCGGGGCGGGGTACCGTTTCCCCGTCGGCATGAGGGAGATGCGGGTTTGTCATCCTTGTAACACCTGAATTTTGGCAGGAACTTTATGCAGATGCCCTTGACAACCAAACTGATGCTTGCTATAATAAACAATGCTGTTACGCTGCTGTGGCTCAGTTGGTAGAGCAGCTGATTCGTAATCAGCAGGTCGTCAGTTCAAGTCTGATCAGCAGCTCCAGAAAAACCGCATGGATTTGCCTCTTGGGAGGGGTCCATGCGGTTTCTTTTTGTGTGAAATTTGGATTTGGTGTTCGTTTGGTGTTTATTCTGGCTGTGGATGGAAACAGGCGGCAAATTGTGTTTTTGCGCGAAATCCCGGAACCATTTGGAAATGGAATCCGGGTGGATCGGCGGACCAGTCCAGACGATTTATGATGGAGAGGAAAAAACAGCGGAACATTAAGATCAAGTCTTTCGAGCGATTATCCGGTGTGTAAATGAAATACACTTGATTGTATGTTCAGCGCGGCTTTTGCGGGAAGGATCAGCAGAACCGGAAGCATGGAAAACGGAATTTGAAACGGATGTGCTGCTCTGTGAAAATCGCGACGAGATGGAACATAGCAACCGTGAGAAATATCTGTTACAAGCATTTCGCGATCCTGTGATTACAATGACGAGATTCTACCAGTTCACGAATGCACAAAACGATGTTTTTAGAAATCTGTCTGTTGTGACGATTTGGCACGCTGGCAGTAGGGAGGAGAAGCGATAAAGCAGAAGATTCCAAGGCAAATGTGCTTGCCCAAAAGAGGAATTGCTAAAGCCCAGCTCAGCACAAAACCGAAATGGGCTTCTGCGTATTTGGCGCTTTGTGGTTGCGCGCCAAGGCCATACTCCGCCAAAACATTCGACAAAAGCCTGCCGGCTATGGATAATAGAGAGAAAAAGGAAAGAAG
>CAZFHQ010000050.1:0-8327 GCA_964519325.1 uncultured Clostridium sp. | reverse complement strand
TGCCATGGCGTTTGATGAGTGTATTGAGAACCCTGCCGAATACAGCTATGTGAAGCAATCCTGCGACCGCACCTACCGCTGGCTGCGGCGCTGCAAAACAGCCCTTCATGCGCTGAACCGGCAGGAGGACGCGATTAACCCGCAACAAATGCTCTGGGGGATCAACCAGGGCAGTACCTATGAAGATCTGCGGGTAGAGCATATGAAACAGATTCGGGAACTGGATCTGCCGGGCTACGCAATAGGCGGCCTGGCCGTGGGGGAAAGCACCGAGGAAATGTACCGCATCCTGGAAGCGGTCACGCTGGAAATGCCTGCCGATAAGCCAAGATATCTGATGGGTGTTGGCACGCCTGCCAATATCCTGGAGGCAGTGCGGCGCGGCGTAGACATCTTTGACTGTGTCATGCCCAGCCGGAACGCGCGGCACGGGCAGCTCTTTACCATGGACGGCATCCGCAATCTTATGAACGCAAAGTATGCGCTGGATGGCGCGCCAGTGGAAGAAGGATGCCAATGCCCAACCTGCCGGAATTTTTCCCGTGCCTATCTGCACCATTTGTTCAAAAGCAAAGAGATGCTTGCCCTGCGGCTGGCTGTGCAGCACAATCTGTATTTTTACAATTCCCTGCTGGAAAAAATCAGAATGGCGCTGGAAAACGGCCATCTGGAAGCATTCTACAGGGAAAATATTGAAAAAATCGCGAGAAGAATCTAGAAACACTTGCAAGACCTCGGATTTGTTGGTATAATATTTGGTATTAATATGGAGGTGCAACCCTAAGATGAAAAATAAGTTTTTAGCAATCCTGGCAGCCCTGTCGCTTGCCGCAACTACTTTGACCACAACCGTGTTTGCCGACGAGGCAACCTCGGCGGCCACTTCAGAAGCTGCTGAGAGCAGCAACAATAGTTGGTGGATCATGCTCATTGTTTATGCAGCGATCATCGCCGGCGCCTATTTCCTCTTGTTCCGCCCGCAGAAAAAGAAAAAGAAGAAGGAAGCTGACCTGCGCAAGAACGCGCAGATCGGCGATGAGATCACAACGATCGGCGGCATTACCGGCAGAATTATCGCAATTAAAGAGGAGAGCGATACCCTGATCCTGGAAACCGGCACAGACAGAAACAGAATCAACGTCAAGCGCTGGGCGATCAGCACTGTGGATTCCCAGATTGCACCGCCTGCCGACAAGACAAAGGAAGTAGCCGCTGGGGAAGAGAAGGCCGGCTTCTTTGGAAAAAAGAAAAAGGATGAAGAGACTAAAGAGGAAGAAAAATAAAGCGCAGCGCATCATATTTGTCCCATTTTTTGAATAGATTTAAAACAAATCGAAAATGGGGGCAGCTTTATGATAAAAACAAAGGAAACTCGCAGCATTTCTTTTGGAGCAGTTGCAAAACCGCTCCTGATCAGCATCCTTTGCGGCGCTGCTATGATCGCCGCCCTGCTGTCGCTTGCCGCCTTTGTATTGCTGAAGGTGGGACAAATTGGGGCGTCGGTCACCGGCTCGATCGTCGTGGTCATTTGTGCGGCCAGCGCAATTTTTGCCGGCGCGGTTGCCGGCAGGCTTTTCCGAAAAAACGGGCTGATTATTGGCAGTATGATCGGAGCGCTACTGTACTTTCTGCTTTTCGTTGTCAGCGTTTCCTGCGGTGCCTTTCCACTGTTCACAGCTGCAGCTGTGACCCGCTTTGCAGTGATGGTCATCGGCGGCGCGCTTGGCGGCCTGCTGTCTGTCAATCAACGGCGTAAAGCAAAATAATTTTGATGTTTAAAAAAGGAGAACATGAAGCTATGAAACAGATCAAAACCTTGAATCACGCAAACCTGAAGAAAAGTGTTGCTAAGGGCGGCTGCGGCGAATGCCAGGCGTCCTGCCAGTCCGCCTGCAAAACCTCCTGCACCGTTGCAAATCAAAAGTGCGAGAATGAGAAAAACCGCTGCTGACGGAATTGCATAGCACTGCAAGGGACAGATCACTGTCCCTTAAATTTTGCATATTTATGAAGGAATACGGAGAAGAACAATGATACATAAATATACCCTGAACGGATACCGGATCGTCATGGATACCAACAGCGGCGCCGTCCATTTGTTTGACGAGATCCCATATGAGATGTTGGATTATCTTGCGGACAGCGTGCCGGAAACCATGCCAGAAGCGATGAGGACAGCCCTCTCTGCCAAATATGACGCGGCGCAGCTGGAGGAAGCCTATCGGGAACTGCGTGAATTATATGAAAATGAAGTGCTGTACTCTGACGACAGCGACTACGACAAGCTGGCCAACCTTCTGGTGGACGCGCCGGTCAAGTCCATGTGTCTCAATGTCGCCCACGATTGCAACCTGCGCTGTGAATATTGCTTTGCCGCAAAGGGGGACTTTGGCTGCGGACGCAAGCTCATGCCCTTTCAGGTTGCAAAAAGCGCCATTGATTTTCTTGTTGCGGCATCAAAGAACAGGCACAACCTGGAGGTCGATTTTTTTGGCGGCGAGCCGCTCATGAATTTCAGCGTGGTCAAGCAGACGGTGGAGTATGCCAGAAGCATAGAAAAGGAGCAGAATAAAAACTTCCGATTCACATTGACCACCAACGGTCTGCTCCTGACCGATGACATCATCGAATACCTGAACCGGGAAATGCACAATGTGGTGCTCTCCCTTGACGGCCGGAAAGAAGTCAATGACCGGCTGCGCACCCGTGTGGACGGGACAGGCTGTTACGATACTATCGTGCCGAAATATCAAAAGCTGGTGGCCAACCGCAATGGCAAGGATTATTATGTCCGCGGTACCTTCACGACCCATAATCTGGACTTTGCTGAGGACGCGCTGCACATTGCGGATCTCGGCTTTGACCAGCTTTCCATCGAGCCGGTTGTATCCGACCCCCGTTTGGACTACTCCCTCAAAGAGGAAAACCTGCCGGTCGTCTTTCGGGAATATGAGCGTCTTGCCAACATAATCCTGGAGCGCCGGAAAACAAGGAACGGGTTCAACTTTTTCCACTTTATGGTGGACCTGAATCAGGGTCCCTGCGCCATTAAACGCTTGCGCGGCTGCGGCTGCGGCAATGAGTATATCGCTGTGACGCCAGAGGGGGACATTTACCCCTGCCACCAGTTCGTCGGCACGGAAGCGTTCAAGATGGGCAACGTGCTGGATCGAACGATGGATCTGGCAATGAAAGAGGCATTTGCGAAAGCCAATGTTTATAGCAAAGAAGACTGCCGCGACTGCTGGGCAAAATTCTATTGCAGCGGCGGCTGCAATGCCAACAGCTGGCAGTACGAGCACGACATCCGCAAATCCCACAGGATTTCCTGCGAGCTGGAAAAAAAGCGCCTGGAATGTGCTGTGATGATGGAAGCTGCCAGGCTGACCGCGACCGAAGGGGACGAATAAAAGAAAGGGAATAACGCATGAAAAAAATTGGTTTTATCGGTGCAGGCAACATGGCTGGCGCGATCCTCAACGGTGTGATTCGCACGCAAACTTACCCTGCCGAATATTTGTTCGTTTTTGATGTGAACCGAGAAAAAAGTGACGCTATGGCGAAACAGGGCGTCGGTTCCTTTGCCTCCGCCGCGGAGCTTGTTAGCGGCTGCGATGTGATCTTCCTTGCGGTCAAGCCGCAGAACTTTGCGGAGGTCCTGTCGTCTGTGCGGCGCGCAGTAACGGCAGACAAGCTTTTCGTCACCATTGCGGCAGGGATCTCTACGGATTATATCAAAAGTGCCGTAGGGTGTAATTGTCCTGTCATCCGCGTGATGCCAAACACACCGCTTCTGCTCGGAAAGGGAGCTACGGCAATGTGCCGTTCCCAGGAGGTAACCGACGCGCAATTTACTTTGATCCAGGGATTTTTTGCCGCCTGCGGTACAGTGGCGGTGCTGGAGGAAGAAAAGATGAATGCGGTCATATCGGTCAATGGCAGCAGCCCAGCCTATGTATACCTGTTTGCCAAAGCGATGGCCGACAGCGCGGAAAAACAGGGGATTCCCAGAGAGACGGCGCTGCCGTTGATCTGCCAAACCCTGATTGGCAGCGCGGCCATGCTGAGCCAGCCGAACGCTTCTCCCGATGACCTGATCCAAATGGTATCTTCCCCAGGGGGTACAACGCTGAAAGCGCTGGAGGTGCTGTATGACAACGACTTTGTTGGCATCATTGACAAAGCGATGGCAGCCTGCACCCAGCGGGCGGAAGAGCTGGGAAAATAGCGCCGCATAATTTGTCCCGCAAACTCATACCTATTACCAATGACCGGAAGAGGGAAGGGGTAGTATGGGGGAGTTTCTAACGACGTCCGCTGCGGAGACGGAGACAGCCACGGCCGCGAATGACACGGAAGCGGCCAAGGAAAGCCGCAAGGCCACGGGCCAGAAGAAGGAGAACAAAGTTTTTTTCTTGCTGAACGTCCTGTTTTTATTGGGAATGCTACTGGGCGCGCTGTTTATCCCAAAGGCCGGCACAGCTGTGCTGGAGGCGCTTGACAGCCTGTTTTTCAGCAATATTGAAGCGAGGCTGCAAAGCGCATCGTTCGCCACCTTTGTCGCGTCCACCGCATCGTCGTTTGTGTTTTTATTTGCGATCCTGTTTTGCGGGTTATCCATGTGGGGCGCGGTCATCGTGCCGGTGCTGCCGGTGATTCGTGGCTTTGGCTTGGGCATGACAGCCGGTTATCTGTATGGCCTTGGCACTGACGGCGTATTTTATTATATGGCAGTGATCCTGCCCGGCGCGCTGGTCAGCCTGCTCGCAATCCAGCTGTCCGCCGTCACGGCGATCCGGTTTTCCAAGCGGTTGAACCGGGCGCGTAAGCTTCAAATGTCGGCGCACCACGCGGCCTTTGCCGCACAACCATCAACCAGGAATTATCTCACACGGCTTGCCCTGGCCGCTTGCCTGGCAATTTTTGCCGCATTGCTCGACATGGCCACCGCATTCGTCTTTTCTGGCTTATTTCAAACTTTTTCTCTGTAAAATCCCTCTCTGTTATCGCTTAGAAACCCGCTGCCACCTTTGTGCCAAAAGGCGCAAACTTACCTCACACGATCCGCCGTCCAACGTTCCAGATAATATTATTTTAAAAAAGCAAGCCTGCCATTCTGTGAATTTTTTCACAAAATGACGGGCTTGTTGATTTATTGCTCTTTTTTGTCTTTTTTCTGTACGGCAGAAAGCGGGTTATGCTGCACTGCGTCTGCCATTTGCTTGTTGGAGATATGGGTGTAGATCTGCGTCGTTCCAAGATTCTCATGGCCCAGAATATCCTTCAGCACACGGATGTCCACATCGCCATATTGATACATCAAGGTAGCCGCCGTGTGTCGGAGTTTATGCACCGAATAGCCAGGACCGTCCAATCCGATTTTTTCCAGATTCTGATACACCATGTGCTGCACTGTTTTTGGGCTGATGCGGCGCTTGCGGTTGCTCAAAAACAGCGCGTTCCTGTCGATTACGCCGTCCCGCGGCCGAACCTGCAAATAAGCGTCGATGGCGCTCACACAAGCGTCGTTCAAATATACCATGCGCTCCTTGTTGCCCTTGCCGAGAATGCGGACAAAAGCCATTTCCTGGCCACTGCCGCGATAGATATCAGAAAGATCAAGATTCACCAGTTCTGAAAGCCGCATACCGCAGTTTAAGAACAGGGTAAGGATACAATAATCCCGTTCCTTAAAGCTGCCGTCAACAGCGTTTAAAAGCTCCATACTCTGTTCCAGGGTCAAATATTTTGGCATAGATTTGCGCTGCTTGGGCAGTTCCAGTTCAGCAACAGGATTTGTCTCCAAAAGCATCACCTTGTTAGTTAGATATTTAAAGAAGGTCCGCAGGCTGGACACCTTGCGTGAACGTGTGTTTGGCGAGTTGCCACGGACAGCGCCAACATAATTCAAATACTCAAATACAGTGGTCAGATCAATTGTGCGAATCAAATCCAGATCGACGTCAGAAATAGAAATTTCCTGTAATGGCGTATCCTTTGGCACAAGACCACGGCGAAGCTTCACATAACGAAAAAACGTGCGTAAGTCCAAATAATATTCTTCCACCGTTTTGGGTGATTTTCCTTTGACTGTCTCCAAATATCCTAAATACCGCTGAATGATCGGCGGAGCTTCCTGAAATAGTTCCGGTTTCATGATTTGCGCCTTTCTTCGGGTTTCATCTTCCCTAAATTATACAAAATATTCATTTTGTATAATTATAGCAATTTTTCAGGCGGTTGTCAATCCCCCTATTTCACGAAAATACTGAGAAAAAAAGAACTGGCTCTTCGCCAATCCTTCTCCCTGCTTTCCTGTTCAGTCTGCCGCATAATTTTAGTTTTTCCCGCGCAAACTACTTTGCGAGGTGAAAAAAATGAGCGTTTGTTTCATTCCATGCACACAAGACTGCGCTTATCAAAAGGACGGCTTTTGCTTGTTGGAATTCCCGATCCCGATTTCGGAGCCGGACCTGAACGGTTGTGTTTACCGCAGGCAACTTTTTTCCAATCTTTTTCCCCGTTGCAGCGCCGCTAGTCTACCGCAGCCTCAAACGCGGCCCGCACAGTTTTTGCCGCAACGATCTCAAGCTCTGGATTTGTCGCAATCAGATTTTTATAATTATGATACGGAATAATACATTTTGTGAAGCCCAGCCTGAAGGCTTCCTCCAAACGCTCCTCCATGTGAGAGACTGAGCGCAGCTCACCGGCCAATCCGATCTCCCCAATAGCGAGGACATGCTCCTGGATCGGCACATCCTTCAGGCTGGACACCAAGGCCAGTGCCACGCCCAAATCTGCTGCGGGTTCGTCTAATCGCAGGCCGCCGATAATATTGACGTAAACGTCCAGATTGGAGAAAAAATAGCCGGCCCGTTTTTCCAGCACAGCCAGCAGCAGCGCGACGCGGTTATAATCAAACCCGGTGGACATCCGCCGGGGATTGCCATAGCCGCTGGTGGTAGCCAGCGCCTGGATCTCTGCAAGGATGGGCCTGCTGCCCTCCATCACGCAGGTCACCGCCGTACCAGAGACATTTTTCGGCCTTCCAGAAAGCATCATCATTGAGGGATTGTCCACCTGCTCCAGGCCCCGCTGCGTCATATTAAACACACCGATCTCGTTGGTAGAGCCGTATCGGCTCTTGACCGCGCGCAAAATCCGGTAGGTCATGTGGCGGTCGCCCTCAAAATACAAGACGGCGTCCACGATATGCTCCAGCACCTTTGGCCCGGCAATTGCACCGTCCTTGTTGACATGGCCGACTAAAATGACGGGGATCTCCAGCGCTTTGGCGATCTGCATCACCGCGTTGGTACACTCCCGCACCTGGGTAACGCTGCCCGGCGATGAAGACAGCTCGGTGTTGTTCATCGTCTGAATGGAGTCGATGATGACCAGGTCCGGTTTTTCGCTGCGAATCTGCTCCAGGACGCACTGCACATCGGTTTCTGTCAGGATATACAGGTTTTCACTGGTCACACCCAGCCGCGCTGCCCGCAGCTTAATCTGCCTACCGGACTCCTCCCCGCTGACATACAGAATGCGGTACCGCTCCCCCAGGTATTGGCAAATTTGCAGCAGCATAGTCGACTTGCCGATTCCTGGATCGCCGCTCATCAGGATCAGGGAACCTTTCACGATCCCGCCGCCTAACACGCGGTCCAGCTCGCTCAGGCCGGTATGATACCGCTCCTCCTCACTGGAGCTGATGGCATTGATTTGCACAGGCGCCTGCATGGGGCGGTGGGTGCTGCCGGCTGAAAATCCGCCGGTGCTTTTTGCTGCCGGCGCTTTCATCTCTTCATTCATGCAGTTCCATTGGCCACAGCCAGGGCATTTCCCATACCATTTTGCCGATTCAAAGCCGCACTCGGAACAGACAAAATATGTTTTCGATTTTGAAGCCATGTAATTTCCTCGCAAAGTCTTGTCATTTTTCGGTGGTTTTCTTTGTCATTATAATACAAAATCCAGCAGGTTTCAAGCCTTGTCACACGGCAGCGCAGTAGTCTATGATCCCACACAAAATGGAGAAGGCCATTTGATTTTGATAAGCATCATCGTTGAGCAGCTTTGCCTCTGACACGTTGGAGAGGAAGCCGCACTCAACAATGATGGCCGGGATCTGCGCGTTCTGCAGCAGATAGATGGCGCTTTCTGCCGCTTTGCTCTGCCGTTGGTTGTCGTTTTGCAGCAGCGTTACAATGCTGTTTTGCACAGCGGCAGCCAGCAGCGCGCTGTTCTCATCATTGGTGGAGTAAAACACCTGCGCGCCCCACAGCGTTTTGTTTTGAAAATGGTTTTGGTGGATGCTGACAAAC
>CAZFHQ010000049.1:0-8371 GCA_964519325.1 uncultured Clostridium sp. | reverse complement strand
CAGGGTCGATTTGCCGGAGCCGTTCTCGCCCACAATGCAAAGGTAGTCCCCCGCGTTCACCGTGAAGCTGACGTTTTGCAGCACCGGCCGATTCTCATATCCCAACGTCACGTTCTGGCAAATGATCTGCGCCATGGTCTTCCTCCTCGTGTTATGCTTCCAGCGCCGCTTTCAGCACCGCCAGATTCTTCTCCATCACAGAGAGATAAGTCACGCCGTTTTCCCCATCCCGCAGCGTGGTGGCCTGCATGGAGTCCAGGGTCAGGATCTGCTGGTCCTGGCTGGCAGTGTTGGAAACGATCGCCCTGGCCAGCTTGCCGTCAGAGCCTTCGATGACCAGGACCGAACCAAGGCCCAGCTCGTCCGCCTTGCCCGCAAGGAACAGGATCGTTTCAAAGCTGGCCTCGCTCTCAGCGGAACAGCCCGCAAAAGCGGCGTAGTAGTTCAGCCCGTAGTCCTCTGTCAAATACCGGAACGGGAACCGATCGCCAAACAGCAGGGTATCCTGCGCGCCGGCTTTCACAGCGGCGCCATAGTCCGCGTCCAGCGCGGCCAGCTCCTTCTCATAAGCAGCGGCGTTCGCCTGATAGTCCTCCGCGTGCTTCGGGTCCAGCTCTGCCAGCGTGTCCGCAATAGCGTCACAGAAAACCTGCGCGTTCCGCAAAGACAGCCACACATGCTCGTCATATTCCGGCCCTTCTTCCCCGTCCGCGCCGTCCTCTGCTTCCATCCCCTCTGCCAGTTCTTCTTCCTTGGCGCTGCCGCCCAGCACCTCCAGCAGATTGAGGGCGACCAGATTTGGGTTGGCGGCCTCCTTCAGCGCATCCTCCACCCACTCGTCAGACTCGCCGCCCACATAAAGGAACAGGTCGCAGTTGGAGATCTGCACGATGTCGTCCACCGTAAGCTGATAGTTGTGCAGGTCAACGCCGTTGTCCAGCAGCAGGGTCACATCCGCGGCGCCGGTCTCCCCGACGATCTCCCTGACCCAGTCGTACTCCGGAAAAATCGTTGCCACAATGGAAAGCGAGCCCGCCTCCTGATCCCCCGCGTTCGCGGCAGGCTCTCCGGAGCCGCAGGCTGTCAGGCCGCAGAGCGCAGCCAGGGCGCAAAGCAGCAGGGCGCTATATTTTTTCAGCATCCTAAAATACCTCCGTCTGTTTTTCGGTTCGGCACGGCCCTAACGGGCGCGGGAACATTCCGCACAAACGCCGTAAAATACTGTGCGCATCGGGTTGATGGCAAAGCCGTGGCGCTCCAGGATATGGCGCTCCAGGTCCGGCAGCTCATCGCAGTGCAGGTGAATCAGACGGCCGCACACTTCGCATTTGCAGTGGTAGCAGACCTCCTCTGTCTCATGCGTATGTTCCCCCACATATTCAAAGCAGGTGGGGCTGTTCCCATCAATGATGTACTTTGTGATCAGCCCTTCATCTACCATTTTTTCCAGCTGCCGATACACGGTAGTGGTGCCGATGGTTTTGCCATGGGCTTTAAAATAGGCGCACACATCGCTCACCGTGACATGCTGCCCCGGAACCGTCTCCAAATAAGCAAGCAGTTCGTTCCGCTGTTTCGTTCGATAAGGCGCTTTCTGGTACATGGCCGATCCTCCTAAATTTGAAAACCATTTTCAAATTATAACACAGAATCTTAAAAAGTCAATATGAAAACCGTTTTCAAATTCATTTTTTACGAAAAAACAAAAAGAAAAAAGCCCCAGCCTTCCTTCGCAGAAAGGCTGCGGCTCCCGCACGGGGACCGCCGCCGCGCAGAAAAAACAAAAGCAGCCCGCAGGGGGACGCGGGCTGTCTTTTGATTGGCAGAGAGCAGCTATTTCCACTCAGCTACAAGTTCCGCCATGTAGCCGGGAAATACAACGCCACGAAGCAGTGTCTTGCCCAGTGACCGCGCGGCCTGCCGGCTCCTTGTAATGTTGGCACAACATTCCCGGGTAGTCACGCCGTCCAGTTCCTGTATAACCTCCAGGCCATACCCTTCTCTGCGGCTGCCAACAATGTAATAGCGCAGTTCAATCCGGCGGTCTGGCAATTGAATGGTACCGATTCTGCTTCGTCTCATTTGTCTCCGTCCGCTCCTTTACCCTGTGAATTTGTATCACATTTGTAATGATATGTTATTTTTCTGTAACTTTCAAGCTATATTCTTAACAAATTTATTACAGAAAAATTGTATTGATTCACAACCAATATCTGGTTTTTTTGTGACATTTATACACTATCTGTTGTTTTTGGTCGTAGGCTTGCCTTTCCTGTTGAAAATATTTTTTTCCAATTCGACTAAAACCAACGGGATCAGCGCCATGATGAGGACGATCATCCACTGGATACCGGTGAGCATCCGCGTTTTGAAAACCACAGAAAGCGGCGGGACCACAATGACAGAAAGCTGCAGCAGGGTGCAGGCGGCAGCGGCCAGCACCAAGCTTTTGTTCCGGAAAAAGCCCACCCGGAACAGGGATTTTTCGGACCGCATATTAAATGCATGGACCAGCTGGGACAGGCTGAGCACCGCAAACGCCATGGTCCGCCCCACGATCGGCACAGCGGGGTCCAGGTCAAAATAAACCCGCCCGATCGTATAGGCCAGCACCGCCAGCGCCCCGATGAGGCAGCCCTCCACCAGGATATGATAACCCATATGGCCGGCGAAAAAGCCCGAATCCCGCTTGACCGGAGGCAGCCGCATCTGATCCTTCTCCACCGGATCAACGCCCAGCGCCAGCGCCGGCAGGGAATCCGTCACCAGGTTGACCCACAAAAGCTGGATCGCCAGCAGCGGCGTGGGCAAGCCCAAAAGAAAGGCCGTGAGCACCGTTAAGATCTCGCCCACATTGCAGGAAAGCAGAAAATGGATCGTCTTGCGGATATTGGCATAGATGCCCCGTCCCTCCCGCACGGCCTCCACAATGGTGGAAAAATTGTCGTCCGTCAGGATCAGGTCGGCGGCGCCCTTTGCCACGTCGGTACCGGTACGGCCCATAGCGCAGCCAATGTCCGCCGTCTTCAGCGCCGGCGCGTCATTCACGCCGTCACCGGTCATGGCGACCACTTCCCCATGGGACTGGAACGCCTTGACGATCCGCGCTTTATGCTCCGGCGAGACCCGCGCGTACACGGTGTAATCATAAATGTGCGCCTGCAATTCCGCCTGGTCCATCCGGTCCAGCTCCGCGCCGGTCATGGAGCGATCCCCCGACGACAAAATGCCGATCTCTTTGGCGATCGCTTCTGCGGTAGCCAGGTGGTCGCCTGTAATCATCACCGTTTTGATGCCGGCCGTTTTGCAGGTGCGCACCGCCTCCTTCACATCCTCTCTAGGCGGGTCCATCATGCAGAGAAAACCGCAGAAGGTCAGCCCTTTTTCCAGCTCCCGCTCAGAATGGGAAAGGCGGTCCATCTGTTTGCAGGCCACGGCCAGCACCCGCAGCGCCCTGGAAGCCAGCGCGCTGTTCTGCCGCAGCAAGCTCTGCCGCAAGGCCGGTGACAGCACCCGCTCCCGCCCATTGCCCTGCAAATAGGTGCAGCGCTCCAGCAGGACATCCGGCGCGCCCTTGCAGATCACCTGATAGCCGCCGCCCGCCATCCGGTGTACCGTAGTCATCCGCTTGCGGGCAGAGGTGAAGGCGACCTCATACAGCCGGGGCAGCTCCTGCTCCAGCTGTTCTTTGGGCCGGCGCGTAGCGGAGACAATCGCTGCTTCGGTCGGGCTGCCGGCTGCCGCGCCCGCCACCATAGCGCAGTTGGAGCACAGCGTACCCAGCTCCAGCAATGTTTGGCCGGCCTTGCTGCCCAAGGGTACTTTGCCCGCCGCAGTTACCGTTTCCACAACCGTCATTTTATTTTGGGTCAGGGTGCCGGTTTTGTCGGAGCAGATCACACTGGCGCTGCCCAGTGTCTCCACGCCGGGCAGCCGGCGGATGATAGCCTTTTTTTGCGCCATGCGCCGCACGCCCATAGCCAGCACGATCGTGACCACGGCCGGCAGCCCTTCCGGAATGGCCGCTACCGCCAGGCTGATGGACACCAGCAGCATATCCAGCGGCGGCGCCGATTGGAGCAGCCCCAGCACAAAGATGATGAAACAGATCCCCAGGGCGCACAGCCCCAGCAGCTTTCCTGTTTTGGCAAGTCGCCGCTGCAATGGGGTTTCCGGCGATTCCTCTGTGTGGATCATGTGGGCGATCTTCCCCATCTGGGTCTCGGCGCCCGTAGCGACAACGACGCCCATCCCGCGCCCTTCTGCAATGCTGCTGCCCAGATAGGCCATATTTTTCCGGTCGCCAAGGGGTGTTTCCATCGGGAAAACCTTCTCCGGGTCTTTTTCTACCGGCAGGGATTCCCCCGTCAGGGCGGATTCCTCCGCCACAAGCCGATGGGCCTCCACCAGCCGCAGGTCTGCCGGCACCAGGTCCCCCATGGAAAGCAGCACCAGATCGCCCGGCACCAGCTCTGCCGCGGGTATCTCCCGCTGCTGACCGCCCCGCAGGACATTGGCGTGGGGCGATGCCATCTTCTTCAGCGCTTCAATGGCTTTTTCCGCCCGGCTCTCCTGGATCATCCCCGTGATGGCATTGAGCACCACAATGGCCAAAATAATGATGGAATCAATATAGTCGGCGTCGTGCTGCAAATAGGACGTAAAAAAAGAAACAGCGGCCGCCGCCAATAAGATCAGGATCATGAAATCACTGAACTGGGCCAAAAACCGCCGGAGCAGCCCCCGCTTTTTTGTCGGCGCGATTCTGTTTTCCCCGTGCTCGCGCAGACGCTGGCTTGCCTGTTCCTGAGACAGCCCCCGCCGGTCTGTATGCAGCCGGCTCAGGCTCTCCTGTATGGAAAGACCGTGATATTCCAACAACGCCACCACCTTTTTCCTTGTGGTACAATCCTATGCTGGCGGCCCGCAAAATAGACGTGCGCGGAATTGCCACACAAAGAAAAAAGCCGCGCGGCAGCAGCCGCACAGCTTGGAGCGCTCTATTCTGTTTTGGGCGGTTCCTGGTCCTCGGGTGGGAGCGGCTGCGCGCCGCCTGCCGGAACAGACGCCAGCTTGGGGTTTTCCCACAGCTCCTGCCTGGGGATCCGCTTGCCAAAGACGGCAAAAAAACATCCCACAACAATAGTCAGATAATACGTCATGATACGCCACAGGAAAATAGCCGGCACCAGGGTGTTGTTTTGGAAGAACATCTGGAAATAAATGTAAAAGCTGCCTTCCGCCCCGCCGGAAGCGCCCGGCAGCGGCACAAAGGCCGACACCATGGTGACAAAGGACTGGGCGGCGATCATCGTCATCAGGGAGTCGCCGCTGAAGTTGAAGCCCCGGTAGATACAGTAGGGTACCACGCAGGTCACAAAGATCTGGGTCACCTGCAGCACGCCGACGATCAGATACATCTTCACCGACTTGCCCACAAGCTGGGTGCTTTCAAAATACATCTGGAACGCTCCCAGGATCTTCTCCTTCCGCTGCTCTGGATGCTTGCAGAGGTGCATTTTGTATAGCAGCGTGATCACACCGGAAACGATCTTGTTGGTCAGCCGGCGGTTAAAGGAGAAAAAGAAAACCGCGCCGATAAAGATCAGGTTGGCGGCCAGGCCAATGAGGGTGATGAACCAGAAGTTACTGATATGCTGCTGCTGGAAGAAGGGCAGCTTCCACACCACCATGGCCACGGCGAAGATGACCATCACCACCTGATACACCATGGTTTTCACGGTGATGATCGCCGCGGCTTTGCCGGGGTCCATGCCCATTTTCGTCATATAGTAGACCTGCATTGGCTGCCCGCCGGAGGAAAACGGCGTCAGCGCGCCGTAGAGCAGCCCCACCATGCCGATGACGATGGAATTGAGCAGCCGCCACGCGGGATAGATGCGGCGTGCAATGTAGTGGAGGGCCAGTCCCTCCAGCGCCCAGTTGGCCAGGACCGCGCCGCACATGAGCACCAGCCATGGCACCTGAAGCTGATCCGCCACATTCCGCATCGCATTGATGCCGTCTGTCGTGATCAGGAAATAAATCAAAATACCCGCGGTGATCACGGTGGTCACAATGGCCAGCCAATTCTTTTTGAACAATTGCTTTAAGCTAAAATCCACCTTGCATCACAACCATTCTTTCCAAATCTCGTTGTGCTCTCTTCGATCCCCTTGCGCCATCATGAAGAAATACCTAACAGGTATTATAGTATATTTTTCGCTTTCCTGCAACTGATTTTTCATAACGAAATCGTCACTTTGCCATATTTTTCACAAGAATGAAACAGGATGTTCCATATAGTTCTTTTATAGAATTAAGCGCTTTAAGCAACAAAAAACGGCCCGCCGATCGTCGGACCGGTGAGCCGTCTGCGCGCGTGTTACGGTGTAATAAAACGCACTTCTCTTATTTTACTTCAACTTCAGCGCCAGCCTCTGTCAGCTTTGCCTTCAGAGCCTCCGCGTCGTCCTTGGAGATGCCTTCCTTCACAGCTTTAGGAGCCTCGTCTACAACAGCCTTAGCTTCCTTCAGGCCCAGGCCGGTAGCCTCACGCACAGCCTTGATAACGGCGATCTTGTTTGCGCCGGCAGCCTTGAGGATCACATCGAACTCGGTCTTTTCTTCTTCAGCAGCGCCGCCTGCCGCAGCACCGCCGCCTGCCGCTACCATAACAGGAGCAGCGGCGGATACGCCAAACTCTTCCTCAATCGCCTTGACCAGCTCAGACAGTTCGAGAACGGTGAGAGCCTTTACTTCTTCAATGATGTTTGTAATCTTCTCAGACATGTTAATACCTCCAAAATACAGGTTGATTTTTAATGGATTCCAAAGGGGCAGCTTACGCTACTTCGCCTTCTTCGTTCTTTTTGTCGATGATTGCCTGGATCGCGCGGGCCAGGCCGGTAATGTTGCCGTTGAGGCCATACAATACCTGCGCGATGAGGCCTTCCTTGGATGGCAGCTTGGCGAGCTTTTCCACTTCTTCCTTGCTGACCATTTTACCATCAATAAAGCCGGCCTTAATGTTAAATGTCTTGCTCTTTTCGGCAAAGCCGTTGAGGATCCTTGCACCGGCAGTGTAATCCTCCTCGCTGTAAGCGATCGCTGTTGTGCCTTCCAGCACGCTGTCCATGCCCTCGATGCCCGCATCCTTCAGGGCTCTGGAGAGCAGCGTGTTCTTCACAACAGAATAAGTTGTTGCGCCTGTCTCACGAATCTCCTTGCGGAGCTTTGTGTCATCCGCAACAGAGATGCCCTTGTAATCCACAACGACACCAACGCAAGCCTTCTGCAGCTTTGCGCTCAGCGCAGCAACAGCCTGCTTTTTTTGTTCCAAAATCTTTTCGCTTGGCAAACCTATTCACCTCCATAGTGATTCTGTACGCATATCCAGGAAAAAAGCCCTTCCCACAATCTGCGGGAAAGGCTTTTCATCTATCATAACGCGGTCTTCTCATCATGATATTACAGCTTTTCCTCGGCAGGCGGGATCTTCTCCCATTATGCGAAACACCTGCTGTCTTTGGATAAAGTACAGCTAAATTGTATTATACCCCAGCCGAAACCGGCTGTCAAGTAATCTGAAAGAAATTATTCCACGCCGACCTTGATCGGGTTCATGCGGACGCCAGGGCCCATGGTTGTGGCAACAACGCAGGACTTAATGTACTGGCCCTTGGCGGCGGCTGGCTTTGCCTTGACGATAGCGCCCAGCAGCGCGTCAAAGTTCTCCTTGAGCTTTTCAGTTCCAAAGGAAGCCTTGCCGATGGCGCAGTGGATAATGTTGGTCTTGTCGAGGCGGTACTCGATCTTACCGGCCTTGGCATCCTTGATCGCCTTGGCGATGTCCGGCGTCACGGTGCCGGCCTTCGGGTTTGGCATCAGGCCGCGCGGGCCAAGGATCTTACCGAGGCGGCCCACCAGGCCCATCATGTCCGGTGTGGTGACGAGCACGTCAAAGTCCACCCAGCCCTCGGACTGGATCTTCTGGACCATATCCTCCGCGCCGATGAAATCAGCGCCGGCCTCCTGGGCAGCCTTCTCGTTGTCGCCCTTGCAGATGGCCAGGACACGGACCGTTTTGCCCGTGCCGTTTGGCAGCACAATGGCGCCGCGGACCTGCTGGTCTGCGTGGCGGCCGTCAACGCCCAGCTTAACATGGACCTCAACGGTCTCGTCAAACTTTGCGGTAGCTGTCTTGACGCAGAGGTCAAGCGCCTCGTTTACTTCGTAAAGATTTGTGCGGTCGATCAGCTTGCGGCTGTCGACATATTTTTTACCATGTTTCATGTTTGTCCTCCCAATTATGTGTTAAAATCGGATTTGGTGTTCCTCCCACCCGGGTCATTAGCCTTCTACGGTGATA
>CAZFHQ010000048.1:0-8479 GCA_964519325.1 uncultured Clostridium sp. | reverse complement strand
TGTTTGTGGCGGGCGCGGGCATACAGTGGTTGCGGGACGAGCTGCATCTGCTGGGGAACGCGGCGGAATCGGAAGCGTGTGCCAGACGGGCCGGCTCCAACAACGGCGTGTATGTCGTGCCGGCCTTCACCGGCATTGGCGCGCCCTACTGGGACCCCCACGCCAGAGGAACCATCGTCGGCCTGACCCGAGGCTGCACGAAGGATCACCTGGTACGGGCCGTGCTGGAATCCATCGCCTACCAGACCAACGAGCTTTTGGCGGTGATGAAGGCAGAGTCCGGCGTAGCGATCCCCGCCTTGAAGGTCGACGGCGGCGCGGCCGCCAACGATTTCCTGATGCAGTTCCAGGCTGACCTGCTCCAAACTCCGGTGCTGCGCCCCCGCTGTGTGGAAACGACCGCCTTGGGCGCTGCCTGTCTGGCCGGGCTTGCCACAGGCTTTTGGAGCGGCACGGCGGACATTCGCAAAAACTGGGTGCTGGACAAAACCTTCTCGCCCCAAATGGAAGCCGGTCAGCGGGACCAGCTGCTGGCAGAATGGCAGCGCGCTGTGCGGTGCGCCCTCTTTTGGGCGAAGGACCCCCTCTAATTGCCCATGGCATGAAAAAAAGCAGGGAATTCCCTGCTTTCTTTTTTTGCCTAGCACCGGCATTCCGATTGGTACCGGTGCAGCAGCTCCCGAAATTTAGCCGCGTGAACGCCCTCCTCCTCGGCAAAGGCTTTGCATACCATGGCGGCCTCGTCATGATCATGGATCTGCTTGGAATACTCCTCAAAGTCCCGCACCAGCTCCATAGAATTCTCCCAGCCGCGCAGCAATCTGTCCCGCGTAGTGATCTCGATCGGTTCGTTCCGCTCCATTCAGCATCCTCCTTGTTTTTCTTACCAAGAGGATGCCCCGTTTCCCGCCAATTATTCCCCGCGCAAGCAAAAAAGCGGCATGAGATCTCATGCCGCCCTGAAGAAACGGCGGCGCTGCCGTCCGCCTTGCGCTTTGTTCGCTGCGTTAATTCCCCCATGCAGCCGCTCATTACTGGGGGTTTTCCGTCACCTTCAAGCGTTTCCGCAGGTTCCGGCCCTCACGGAACACCACCTTGTAGCGGCTGTCCTTTGGCGTACGGGGTGAGCCCGGCGCCAGGTGCGCCTCCCGCAGCCTTGGCTCAAAGGTGCCAAAGCCCTCGCCCAGATCCACCGTTTGCCCGCTGGCCAGCTCGTTGGCCATTTTGTCCAGCATGGCGTCCAGCAGCAGGACGGCCTGTTCCCGGCTGCAATCGGCCGCGGCCGCGCTGTATGTAATCAGTTGATTATAGTCCATGTTATTGCCTCCTTTTGCTGTGCCTGTCCCCCCGCACGCTGGGGGTAAATTTATCCTCGCGCCGACGCCCGCCTGCCGCGGGTCGGGCGGTTCCACAGTTTTGCCCGCGCTTTGCTGTTCCACGGCGCCCCTTCTTTCCGGCCGCTGGCGCGTCTGCATGGCCGCCGCTTTTTACAACGATATAATATTTCTGTTGCAAAATATTGCAAAAAAACAGAAAAACTGTGCCAGTTAAAATCATTTTAGCACAGTTTTTTGTGTTACGCAACAACATTTGCGAGATTTTAATGAAACCCGATGCGGGGGTTCCTGCTTTTTAAAAGGCGCGGACCAATCCATCCCAAATGCGACCCAAAATAAGTTTTGGGAAAAGAAAAACCAGCCAAAACCGCATCACTTCACGTTGTTTGACTGGTTTCTTTTGGTACGGGTAACAGGACTTGAACCTGCACGGGATCCCCACCAGAACCTAAATCTGGCGCGTCTGCCAATTCCGCCATACCCGCAAATACAACGACGATTATAGCATATCGCTGTGTCGTTTGTCAAGTTAGCCCAGCAGCCCCCGCTCCAGCATGGACTGCGCCGCCAGCATGGCGCCCAGCTTCCCGCTGTGAAAATTCAGCCCGCCCTGCATCCAGGCGGCATATGGCTCCCGCAGCGGCGCGTCAGCCGACAGCTCGATCGAAGCCCCAAGGGTAAACGCCCCCGCCGCCATGATGACCTGGCAGTCATAGCCGGGCATATCCCACGGCTCCGGCACAACAAAGGAATCCACCGGCGCGCCCTTTTGAATGCCCTGGCAAAAAGCGATCAGCGCCTCCTCTTTTTCCAGCAGCACCGCCTGAATGATGTCCGCCCGCTTTTCCTCCGGGCGCGGCGTCACGCCGTAGCCAAAATGCTCCATCAGCGCGGCGGTAAACGCGGCGGTCTTCAGCGCCTCGCCGGTAACATGGGGCGCATGGAACGCGCCCATAAACAGCGCCCGGTTGTTGCCCAGGGTGCAGCCGATTTCCCTGCCGGTGCCAGGTGTGGTCAAACGGTAAGCGCAGCTCTCTACCAAATCCCTCCGGCCGGCGATATAGCCGCCGGTAGGCGCAATGCCGCCGCCGGGATTTTTGATGAGCGAACCGGCCATCAGGTCGGCGCCATGGCTGGTCGGTTCCTCCCGCTGGACGAATTCGCCGTAACAGTTGTCCACCATGACGATACAGTTCGGCGCCCGCCGCTTGGCGATCTCCGCGATCCGCCCGATCTCCTCCACAAACAGGGAGGGCCGCAGGCTGTATCCGCGGGAGCGCTGGATATACACCATTTTCACATTGGGCTGGATGCCGGTTTCCATGGCCTCGTAATCCGGCGTGCCGTCCGCCTTCAGGTCGATCTGCTCATAGCGGATGCCAAATTCCTTCAGGGAGCCGTTGCCGTCACCGGTAATGCCCAGCACACCCCGCAGCGTATCATAGGGGACGCCGGTCACGCTGACCACGGTATCGCCGGGGCGAAGCACGCCGAACAGCGCCACCGTGAGGGCATGGGTGCCGCTGACAAAATTATAGCGCACCAACGCGTCCTGCGCGCCCAACGCTTTGGCATACACCAGGTCCAGCGCGTCCCTGCCACGGTCGCCATAGCCGTAGCCGGTGGAGGCGACAAAGTGGCTCTCGCTGACGCCCGCCGCGTGAAAGGCCGCCAGCATTTTCTGCTGGTTATATTCGGCAGTATCGTCGATCTCCGCCAGCACCGGCTGGAGCCTTGCCATCACTTGGTCTGCCGCCGCTTGGATCTTCGCGTCGATGTGGAAATCAGGATAGAACAACTGAAACGCTCCTTTTCTCGCCCCGTGGGCAGCTGATCCTGCAGCACAGGGCAATGGGAATCACAGTGAATGGAAACCACGGCGCGCCGCCGGACAAAACGCGGCAACGATCACCGTGCGCCTGCGGGCCTGCGCAGTTCGGCCCAAGTGCCGCATTCGGTAAACCCGATCATTTCATAAAACGATTTGTTTTCTTCCGCGTTGCGGAACACATAAATATCTTTTTGCGGAAGCAGCGACAACAGCGCCGCCACGACCATCTTGCCGTAGCCGCGGCGCCGGTGATCCGGTAGCACACAGATGCCGCCCAACATGGCGTTATGCTCCGTCTGCGCCACAGTAAAACCGCAGGCCACCAGCTTTTGCTTGTCATTGCGCAGGCCGACGGAAAGGGCGCAGTTGTGCCGGATCCGATGGGACATATCCAGATAAAACGGCTCCCACTCCGGCACACGGAACGTTTCCGACTTACATTTCTGCATCACACGGTGCTGCTCCTGAAGGGGCGGGTTCCGGTCAAAGGCAAATTCACATTCCAGAATCACACTGTTGTCATAATGGAGGATCGGCCCGGTGACCGCCTGGCCGGGATACTGCCGCTCGGCAAATTCGGCGCTGCACAGGATGACAGAGGCGTCTATCGCGTAGAGGAACCCCTCCAGCTCATCCTGATTGCCGCCGGAAATATACGCCAGGGTCAGCACATCATCCACGCGGCTGAGCACCGCGTTGAGCCGGCCTTCTTCCGTCTGCACCCAAAAATCAGCCATGCTGGCGCTGCCGTAGGCCGCGTAAGCGGAAAGGATCCGGCTGAGGAACACGTCGTTCCGCCCGTAGGGTTTGAGGGTAGCAATATCATTTTCAGTAATCATTCGTATCATGGTTCAGAACTCCCCGCGATTGTATTTGCCAGAGAAAGGACCAGCGCTTTCGTATAGTGGAAATCCGACTGGGCGATCAGCCCCGCCGGCGAATGGAGGTAGCGGCAGGGCAGCGACACGGCAATGGTGCGCACACCGCCCTTTGTGGTGTGGATCGCCCCGGCGTCATTGCCGCCCGCCACGGCGTGCTTTGTCTGGCAGGGGATGTTCTCCGCCTGTGCCAGGGCCAGCGCCAGCCTGTAGTAGGCGCGGTCATAAATGGTGGCACGATCCATAAAGGAGACAACCGGCCCCGCCCCTACGCGGCAAACCTGCTTTTCCCCCTCCACGCCGGGAATATCGGCGGCAGTGGTGCTCTCCACCACAATGGCCGCCTGCGGGTCAACGGAATACGCTGCGGCCCTGGCCCCCCGCAGGCCAACCTCCTCCTGCACACAAAAGACAAAGGTCATGTCATAGGCCAGCTCCCCCCGGATAAGGTCGATCAAAATCGCGCAGCCGGCACGGTCGTCGATGGCCTTGGCTTTGACGGTATGGCCGGAACAGTCAAAGGCGCTCTCAAAGCTGACAGGGTCGCCCAGAGAAACGGCCGCCTCCGCCTCTGCCCGGTCTTTGGCGCCAATGTCGATGGACAGGTCGTCCAGCGGAACAGCTGCGCTTTTTTCATCGCCCTTGAGCAGGTGGATCGGCTTTGCCCCGATCACGCCGGGGACCTTGCCCGCCAGCACCCGCTTGCCGGGGAGGATCCGCTGATCAATGCCGCCCACCGCCGCAAACTTCAGCTTGCCGTCCTCCGTGATGTGGGTGACGATCAGCCCCACCTCGTCCATATGGGCGCTGAGCATCAGGTCGGTTTTAGCCCGGGCCGCTCCTTTCTTAAAGGCAATGACGCTGCCCAGCGGGTCGATTTGAAGGTCGGTAACATAGGGGGTGATCTCCCGCACGATAAACTCCCGCACAGCATCCTCATTGCCGGAAACGCCGTTTAACGCGCACAGCTTTTGCAGCAGCGTTACATCAGCCATTGTCGTCACCTCCCGTAATGTAGCAGGCTAATAGTTTGGCAGCCGCCGCCACGTCGTCGGTGTCGATGACCTCGGCGGGCGTGTGCATATGCCGCAGAGGGATGGAGAGCATCGCCGTTTTGACGCCCTCCTTCGTCACGCCGATGCTGTCGGCATTGGTGCCGGTGCCGCCGCCCATCACTTCCAGCTGACAGGGCAGACCGTTGGCCTTTGCCAGCGCGAGCAGCCGGTCCTTCATGGCGCGGCTGAGCGACGGCGCGACGCCGATCATGGGGCCGCCGCCCAGCTTGCCGGTTTTTTCGGGCGGAACGCCCGGCTGGTCGCCGAAGGTCACGTCCACAATGATGGCTTCCGTTGGGCTGGCGGTATAGGCCGCCGTTTTCGCGCCCTCGCAGCCGGTTTCCTCCCGGCTGGTAAAGGCCAGGGTCACGCCGCAGTCCAGAATGTGGTCGCTCAGCTCCTCGGCGCACAGCAGCAGCGCGGCGCAGCCGGCACGGTCATCCAGCGCGGCAGCGGTGACCCGCGTACCCAAAAGCTGCCGGAAAGGCCCGTCCACAACGATCCGGTCCCCCAAAGACACCAACGTTTCCGCTTCCTCTTTCGTTGTGCCAATGTCGATGGAAAGGGCGTCAATGTCCGGACACTTGCTGTCGTCCTCGGTGAGATGGGGCGGGAGAAAGGCGACGATCCCACGGACCGGCTCCTTCCCGTAAACCGTCACCGCGCTGCACGGCAGCACCCGCCGGTCTATGCCGCCAACGGGAGCCGCCTTCAAAAAGCCAGCCTCCGTAATGTGCGTCACCACCAGGCCAATCTGGTCCAGGTGGGCGTCCAGCAAAATCTGCCGGCGGCTGTTCCTGTCGCCGAGAAAGGCGGTCACGTTGCCCATGGCGTCCCGCCGGACGTCCGCCCGCGGCGCGCGCTGCTCCAGCTCCTGCGCAAGCACAGCGGCGATCCCGTCCTCCCAGCCGCTGGTGCCGGGCGCCCCGCACAATCGGCAAAGCAGATCTGATACACTGGTTGTCATCTGGCCGCCTCCTTCCTACAATGCGTTGACAACGGCTTTAAAGTGGTTGCCCCTCGCCTCAAAATTGGGGTACAGGTCAAAGCTGGCGCTGGCCGGCGACATAGAAACGATGTCGCCCTCCACGGCAATTTCCGCCGCTTTTGCCACCGCTTCTTCCATGGAACTGACCCGATAGATCGCGGGGCAGCCCTCCGCGTAGGCGGGCGCCTGTTTTGTCGCCGCCTCGATTTTGTCAGCGGTAGCGCCCATCAGGATCAGCGCCTTGACCTTTTGCGGGATCAGCGCGCCCAGCTCGTCGTAGGAGAGGTGCTTGTCGTAGCCGCCGGCAATGAGGATGATCTTCCGGTCATAGAGGGAGAGGGTGCCAAGCGCCGTTCTCGACGGGCTGGTGCCGATGGAGTCGTTGTAATAGGCCACGCCCTGGTGTACCCGCACCAGCTCCGCCCGGTGGGCCACGCCGCCAAACGTTTCCGCCACCGCAACGATGCATTCCGCCGGCACGTCGCCCCACACGGCGCTGATGGCCGCCAGATAGTTTTCCACATTATGCATTCCGGGGATCTTGATCTGGCTTTGATCCATCAAAACGGTTTCTTCCCCGTGTTCCGCCACGACGATCTTGCCGTCGGCGCGGAGGTACGCCCCGTTTTGGCAGGGAGTCCTCCGGCTGAAAAAGCGCAGCTCGCCCCGCACGTCCTCGGCGAAGGATTTGGCGATCTCATTGTCCAGATTCAGTACCGTTTTGGAAAAGGCATCCTGATGCAGCAGGATATTCTTCTTCGCGTCCACATATTCCGCCATGTCCTTGTGGATATCCAGGTGGTTGGGCGAAAGATTGGTCACCACCGCCACGTTCGGGCTTTGGCGCATGGAGATCAGCTGGAAGCTGGACAGCTCCACCACAGCCGCGTCCTCCGGCCGGATGGACTCGATCTCCGGCAGCAGGGGCTTGCCGATGTTGCCGCCTAAATGGACGGTTCTGCCCGCCGCTTTTAAAAACTCCGAGAGGATGGTGGTGGTGGTCGTTTTGCCGTCGCTGCCAGTAACGCCGTAGATCTTGCAGGGACACAGCTGGAAAAAGACCTCCATCTCACTGGTCACGGCCACGCCGCGGGCGCGGGCAGCCTCCAGCTCCGGCAGGTGATATGGCATCCCCGGCGTGCGGAACAGGACGTCCACATCCAGGTCGTTCAGGTAATCGTCGCCCAGCTTCAGCGCCACGCCCTGACCGGCCAGCCGCGCGCCGATCTCCCCCAGCTGCCCCGCCGTCCGCTTGTCGCAGGCAGTGACCGCCGCGCCATAGCGCTGGAACAGGCTGATCAAGGGCAGGTTGCTCCGCCCAATGCCGCAAAAGGCCACCCGCTTGCCGCTGAGCCGCTGAAAAAAAGATTCCGCCAAGGTGTTCATACCCATCCTCCATTCCTGAATGTTTACAATACTCTAACCTATATATTATACAGAGAAAGGCAAAAAATAGCAAGAGGATTTCCGGAAGGAATTCCCGCAAAAAAACCAGAGACAGCAATTGTCTCTGGTTTGGGGCGCATTAGGAGCACCCATGGGGTTGGCGATATTCCGGCCGCCGCAGCTCCCACGCCGCCATGACGATAGACACAATGGCCGCGATCCCGTCGGCAACCGGCCCGGCAAAGAGGATGCCGTCGATGCCAAAAAACAGGGGCAGGATCAGCACGAAGGGCAGCAGGAACAGGATCTGCCGCGTCAGGGAGAGGAAGATACCGATCTTCGGCTTGCCAATAGATGTGAAGAAATTAGAACTGATCAGCTGGATAAAATTCACAAAGGTGCAGAATAAAAAGACGCGGAAATAGCGGACAGCGAACTGGTAATATTCCGGGGAGCCGTTGCCAAAGAGGGACGTGATCTGTTCCGGCATAAGCTGGAACAGCAGGAACGCCAGAATCGACAAAGCGAAGCCCACAAGGGACGTTTTGAGATACGCTTCTTTGACCCGACGGTAGTTCCCCGCGCCGTAATTGACGCCCACAATGGGCTGCAAGCCCTGGGACAGCCCGATGATAAACGCCAGGTACACCTGGTTCACCTTGGTAATGATGCCCGCGCAGGCCAGGGGAATGGACTCGCCGAAGCTGGAGAGGGCACCGTAATGCTTGAGGGACTGGTTCATAACGATCTGCAGGATCATCATGGCCACCTGGTTGGTGCAGGGGGCCAGCCCCAGGGAAGTGATGCGGCCCACATAGCTGCCGCGCAGCCGGAAGTGGACGGGACGCAGCCGGATGGTCTTGCAGTGGGCCAGCATCCACAGCACCAGCGCGCCGGAGATCACCTGCCCGATGACCGTGGCCGCCGCGGCTCCCGCCACGCCCCAGCCCAGGCCAAAGACGAACCAGGCGTCCAGGATGGTGTTGACGACCGCGCCCACCAGG
>CAZFHQ010000047.1:0-8564 GCA_964519325.1 uncultured Clostridium sp. | reverse complement strand
ATGATTCGCATTTCTTTAAAAGGCTGACGGGAAGTACCCAGGATGGTGCCGCCATGGGTCAAAATGCCGGAGAAACGGACGGGGTCCAACGTGAAATAGTCGCCGTGGATCAACCCCTTGTAGCCCTCTCGAATACCGAGGATTTCCACTTCGCTGCCCAGCTGCTCATACAACGCCTTGCCGACTCCGCGGATCGCCGCGTTCAGTCCCTGGCAGTCGCCGCCGCTGGTGAGAATACCGATTGTTTTTTTCATAGATTACTCGCTTTCGTTTTCGTTTATCATGTCTTGAGATTGTTGGGAATGGGGGTTTTGCTGCGGCTTAAAGCCCTCGCTCCAGTCAATTTGCTTCAGGGCGTTGGCCCGTGCTTTGGCCTCCTCTGCAAATTCAAGCTGGCAGTTGCGGGTGGCCTTGCCCCGCCGGTCGATCATCTTATATTCGCCGGTGGGCAGCAGGACGCGTGTGTTAACCGTATCATTCAGCATGGTATCCATAATTTCCTCTGTGCGCCGCTGCAGATCCTCGTCGTCTATCGGGAACACAAGCTCTACCCGACGGTCCAGATTGCGGGGCATCCAGTCGGCGCTGCCCATATAGATTTTTTTGCTGCCGCCGTTTGCAAAGATCCAAATACGGCTGTGCTCCAAAAGCTGGCCGACAATGCTGTGGACAGTGATGTTTTCGCTCAGTTCCGGGATGCCCGGCACCAGCCCGCAGATGCCCCGCACGATCAGGTTGATTTTTACGCCGGCCTTGGAGGCTTTGTATAGCTGTTCGATGATTTTGGTATCGACCAGGGAGTTGACCTTGGCTGTGATGCTGGCCTCGATACCGTTTTCCGCGTTTTGGATTTCCTTGTCGATCATGCGGGTGAAGAAGCTCCGCAGGCCGTGGGGCGCCACAGCGAATTTGTTGTATTCCGGCGGCATGGAGTAGCCGGTCAGCACATTGAACAGGGAGGAAGCGTCGGCGCCGAAGGATTCGGCACAGGTAAAGACGCTGAGGTCGGTGTAAATTTTCGCGGTGGAATCGTTGTAGTTGCCGGTACCCATGTGGACGTACCGGCGGATGCCGTCTTCCTCCTTGCGGACGACCAGGGTGATTTTGCAGTGGGTTTTCAGTCCCTGCAGGCCATAGATGACATGGCAGCCGGCGTGTTCCAGCTTTTTGGCCCAATGGATATTGTTTTCCTCATCGAAGCGGGCTTTCAGCTCTACCAGCACCGTGACCTGCTTGCCGTTTTCCGCCGCTTTGATCAGCGAGGCGATAATGGGGGAGTTTCCGCTGACCCGATAGAGGGTCTGCTTGATGGCCAGCACATCCTTGTCAGAGGCCGCCGCCTTGACAAAGTCCACCACGGTCTGGAAGCTCTCATAAGGGTGGTGGAGCATCCGGTCTTTTTCCTTGATGGTGTCGAAGATGTTCTCACTGTCCACAAAGTCCGCCGCCGGATACACCGGCACCACAGGCGTGAAGCAGAGGGATTTAAACTCGCTTTGAGAAGCAAACTTGCCCCAAAAGGTCAGATCAATGGGGCCTGGCACCTCGTAGATCTCGTCGCTTTTTACTTTGAGGGAATCGCAGAGGAAGGCTTTGGTCTGTTTGTCGCATCGCTGGATCAGCTCCAGGCGGATGGGGCGGCCACGCTTCCGCTTTTTGATGGACTTCTCGATCTCCTGGAGCAGGTCGTCGGTGTCCTCGTCGATGATGAGATCGGAGTTGCGGGTGATGCGGAATAAGGTACACGCCTTGATTTTATGAAGCTCAAACAGGCTGGAGATCCGGTGGATGATAATGTCCTCTAACAGGACGAAATCGTGGCAGCCCTCCTGGCTGGGGATTTTCAGGAATCGGGGCAGGATGGACGGCACCTGCACTACCGCGAAGCAGGATTCTTTATGGTTATCCTTTAAGTGGACGGCGATGTTCAGGCTTTTGTTCGCCAGCTGGGGGAAGGGGCGGCTTGGGTCCACGGCCAGGGGGGTGAGCACCGGAAACAGGATCTTCTCAAAATAGCGGGAGATATAGTCCAACTGCTCCTGGTTCATTTCTTCCGGCTTGAGAAAGCTGATCTTCTGCTTTTTCAGCGCCGGCATAATCGAGCGGTGCAGGGTGGAATACTGTTTCTCCGTGAATTCGTGAATTTTCTTTTGCAGCGCTTCCAGCAGCTTTTGCGGCGTAAAGCCGGAGATGTCCTCGGCCGTATAGCTGGAGAGCACCTGCGCCTTGACGCCGGCCACCCGCACCATGAAGAATTCGTCCAGGTTGGATTCGCTGATCGCCAAAAAGCGCAGCCGCTCCATCAGGGGATTTTCCTTCTCCTGGGCCTCGTCCAGCACCCTGGCGTTAAAGTCGAGCCAGCTCAGCTCTCGGTTGATATATGGAAATGACTGGTTTTTATAATCCATGGATGATGTCCTCCCTGTCAGATCATGGTCGATTTGATTTGCAGCACCGGCTGCAGGCCAAAGGCTTCCTTAAAGAAGGGGGCGCAGCGGTCAACGGCCCATTGCTCCAGATGCAGGTTTTGCCCGCATTTGCCAGCAAGGACGATCTCGTCGCCGCGCAGCTTGACGCGGATCTCCTCCAGCTTGTGCTTCCGGGATTTATCCAGCGCGTTGGCCAGGCGGAAGATGGCGGTCAGCTTGGAGCAGAGGAGATGCTCCTCCACCGTAAAGGAGAGGGGCTGAAGCGATTCAAAGTTGGGGTGGAGCAGCTCGTTAAAGTTGGCGATCATCGCCACCAGCTTCATGTCCTCACCGCTCAGGCCGCAAAGATCCAGGTTGCGGATGAGCGCGGCAGAGCAGCCGCCCTTAGCATTGACAAAATAGCCGGAATCATGGAGAATACACGCTGCCTGCAAAATGGTGCGGTGCCTGCTGGTAAAGCCGTAGCGGAGACGCAGCCGGTCAAACAGCGCCAGGGCGTGCTTTTGGACGATGGCGTAGTGGGTAGGATCGCAGCCGTAACGGCGGGCAAAGGTTTCCGCGCAAGCCAAAGCGCTTTTTTCCATGGCGGCGGCGTAGCCCTCCGACCAGCCCTTGAACAGCATTTTGCGCAGGTATGCGTCCGCCAGCTCGATCTTGGGGATGAGGATGTCCTCCGCCTGGGTCAGCTTCATCAGCCGGTAGAAGATTGCCAGGGAGGAGTACAGCCGCTCCGCGCGCTCCTCGTCTATGCCGTACTGTCGGGAGAGCTGATCCAGGCTGTAGGCTTTCACCTTGCGGAATAATTGTTTTACGCTGCCGCCGCTGACCCGGTACATCCCGTTCTCCGGCTTGCAACCGCACAGCTTTGCGATCAGCTCCATTTCGGCGCCGGTCATGACCAGGCTGTCGATCATCCTGCTGGGAAAGGGCATGACCACATTTTCAAACACCGCGTCCAGATATTCCTCCGCGGCCTCGTCAAAGGCGTCGCCGTCGTCGATGCCGCTGAGCATGTTGTGAATCTTCAGCGACCCCATGGAGAGGGTCTGGGAGAACGTGATCACGCCGTTTTCATGGATGCACAGGCCGGTAGAGCCGGTGCCGGTGTGGGAAAGCAGCGTTTTCTTTTCTGCCGCGATGGCGTTATGCTGGTAGACCGCCAGAAGCACCTCATGGTAGATCATGGACTTCTCCTGGGAATCGTCGCAGATGCGAACGGTGATCCCCGTTTTTACCATGATTTGGTCCAGCACCAGGGCTTTGTTTTTCGCCTCCCGCATGGCGCTGGTGGCAATGGCAAGAAATTCCTCCACGCCGTATTCCTGCATTACAGCCTGGTAATTGTTCAGGATAGCGCACAGATCCTTCATGCACTCAAAGCTGATCGCGCCGGTGTTGAATACCTCACGCCCAAGCAGCAAGGGCTTTTTCAGGGTGTCCAGCTTGTATATCTGGTTGTTTTTCTGTTGGGCAACGATCAGCTTGACAATGCTGGAGCCGATGTCAATAATTGCCACTGTTTTTTTCTGTTTTGGTTTTGTCAGTGTACCCACCGCCTTTTTGTCTCGCAAGAAAATGGTATGCGCCGCACAGCTGCGGCATACTCTAAGTTTGCCGTTGATTCTGCCTGTTTATGAAAATTATTATAGCAAAGAACTGTAAAATGAGCAAATGGTTCCCGTAAAAAGTCTGTGAAGCGATGCGCCGCGGCAGAACAATCCGGCACAAAAAAAGGAGAGGACCTGCAGTGCAGTCTCTCTCGTTCGGGTCTTTATCGTGTTGCGCGGGCTGGGCTTGCCGGATGGTTACTTGGCGCAGCCGGCAATCTTCTCTGCGACTTCTTCCGCTGTGATGGAAGTTTCGCCTGCGTCGCCTTTGCCGGGCGCGCCTTTTTCAAACAGGACAACAATGCCTGGGTTGTTGTCGTAGGTGATGTGGTTTGCCTTTGGGCAGGTCAGGTCGTCCTCAAACCAGGTGTAGCCGTTGTCGGTGTTGTAATAGATTCTTGCCCAACGGGTGTCTGCGTTGTATTCCTCCGCTGCGGTGCGAATTTCCTGTGAAATAGACATGGTATGCGTCCCCTTTCCAACTGTGTAAAAATAGTAATGCGATAGGGACATTTTAACACGAATTTTGCAAGATTGCAAGAGGATTTCACGGAATGGGCGGACAGTTGCAATTGGTGCGCTCCTGTGATATAATAAAAATACATTAGACAGTTCGCTCAGACCATCCTGTCTTTAAACAAAACTAGGCTGGCACTCTTGTTTTGGGGGTTTTCCGCAGACAGGCGACCGCTGGTCATGCCTGCCTGCGGTTTGTTTTTGGAGGAATTTGGAGGGGAAATTATGTTTCAGTTGAAAAGTGAAGTGCAGTTTGACATGGCCCATTTTTTGCACGGCTATCAGGGCAAGTGCAAAAACATTCACGGTCACCGGTACCGCCTGGTGGCGGCTTTTTCTGCCGAGCGCCTGTGCGAGAGCGGCCAGGCCCGCGGCATGGTGGCTGATTTCCACGACGTGAAGGGGGCGCTGCGGGAACTGGCGGAGCGCTTTGACCACAAGCTGATCGTGGAGGATAACGACGAGGGGCGGCGTCTGCAGGCAGCGCTGGCCGGCTACGAGGTGGTGCTGGTGCCATACCGCCCCACGGCGGAGGAGATGAGCCGTGACTTTTTTTATCGGCTGAAAAACGCCGGCCTGCCGGTGTCCTCGGTGGAGCTGTTTGAGACGCCCACCAACAGCTGTGTTTACAGCGAGTGAGGCGCGCTATGTTTTCTCTCATTGAAAAATTCCTCTCCATTGACGGCGAGGGACCCACAGCCGGACGCCTGGCCGCCTTTATCCGGTTCCAAGGCTGCAACCTGCGGTGCAGCTGGTGCGATACTACTTATTCTTTTGCCAAGGAAAACGTGACCGAGCAATGTACGGCGCGGGAAATCTACGGCTACATCAAAAGCACCGGCGCGCTCTGCGTCACGCTCACCGGCGGCGAGCCGCTGATTCAGCCGGGGATCGCGGAGGTGCTGTCCCTGCTCAACGATGACCCCCTGCTGGAAACCCATATTGAAACCAACGGTTCCGTGGACATCGCGCCGTTCCAGCGGCAGTTCCCCCGCCTTTCCTTTATCGTGGACTACAAGCTGAACGGCAGCGGCATGACGGCGCGGATGCATCCCAACAACCTGCGGACCGTGACCCGGCAGGACGCCTATAAATTTGTGGTGAGCAGCCGGGAGGATTTGGAGCAGGCGGAAGCGGTGCTGCGGGAATCCGGTTTGTGTGAGAAAACCCAGGTGTTTTTCTCCCCTGTGATGGGACAGATGGAACCGGCAGACATCGTTGCGTTTATGAAAGAGAAGCATCTGAATCGGGTGCGGCTGCAGCTGCAGCTGCACAAGATGATTTGGGCTCCGGAAAAGAGAGGTGTGTAACAGATGGCAAAAAAAATAGATACGGAAAAGATAGAATCCTGCGTGCGGGAGCTGCTGATTGCGCTGGGCGACGACCCGGAGCGGGAGGGGCTTGCCGACACGCCAAAGCGGGTAGCAAAGATGTATGCCGAGGTGTTTGCGGGCATGACCTACACCAATGAGGAGATCGCTGAGATGTTCAACACCACCTTTGAGCAGGAGGACTTTGTCCGGGAAAACGACAAAAACCTGATCGTGGTGCGGGATATCCCGATTTTCAGCTATTGTGAGCACCACATGGCGCTGATGTATAACATGAAGGTGTCGGTAGTGTACCGTCCGGCGGAAAAGATCATCGGGCTGTCCAAGATCGCCCGCATCGCTGACATGGTTGGCCGCCGGCTCCAGCTGCAGGAGCGGATCGGCAACGACATTGCGGAGATCGTTTCCATGGTCACAGAGAGTCCGGACGTCGGCGTGGTGATTCAGGGCGAGCATAGCTGCATGACCGCCCGTGGCATCGAGAAGCCCGGCACCCTGACCGTGACCTCATCTTTCCAGGGCGTGTTCCGGGAGGATGACAGCCTGCGGCAGGAAGCGCTGCTGCTGATGAAGTAATCCAATTGAAATAAGGGGCGCAGCGTGATGCAATACGGCGGCACGGTAATTGCGGTATCGGAGATTCATAAGGCACGGAACTTTCACGAGGATCTGTTTGGGTTGGAGCTGTTTCAGGACCATGGCATCAACATCTCGTTCACTTGTGGCTTGTCCTTGCGCGGGCGTTTGAACTGCTCTCACTGTGTTGCGCATTGCCAACAACGCCATCAAAATGATTGAATACGGAGGAAACAAAATGAACAACAACGCGGTTGTGGTGTTCAGCGGCGGACAGGATTCTACGACCTGCCTGTTCTGGGCGCTGGAGCGATTTGACAAGGTCATTGCCGTGACCTTTGACTATGGACAGCGGCACAGTCTGGAGATCGACTGCGCCAGGGAAATTGCGGCGGACCTGGGCGTGGAGCACCATGTGCTGGACATGGCGCTGCTGAACCAGCTTGCACCCAACTCGCTGACCCGCAGCGACATTCCGGTAGAAGCGGCCAAAGACGGCGAGCTGCCCAACAGCTTTGTCGAGGGAAGGAACCTGCTGTTTTTCAGCTTTGCGGGCGTGCTGGCAAAGGTGAAGGGCTGCGACCACATTGTAACTGGCGTATCCCAAACTGATTTCAGCGGTTATCCGGACTGTCGGGACAACTTTATCAAGTCCCTGAATGTGACGCTGAATCTGGCGATGGACCACCAGTTTGAGATCCACACGCCGCTGATGTGGATCGACAAGGCGGACACTTGGCAAATGGCCGATGAGATGGGGCGGCTGGATTACATTCGGGAAAAGACCCTGACCTGCTATAACGGTGTGCGGGGCAGCGGCTGCGGCGCCTGCCCAAGCTGTATCCTGCGGCAAAAGGGCCTGGAAACATATCTCGCGAGAAAGGTGGAACACAAATGCATCGGGAACAGGAAGGATTAACGCTGCTGGGCAACCGGAACGTGTCTTACAAATCGGACTATGCGCCGGAGGTGCTGGAAACCTTTGACAACAAGCACCCGGAGAACGATTATTTTGTCAAGTTCAATTGTCCGGAATTTACCAGCCTTTGCCCGATCACAGGGCAGCCGGACTTTGCGGCCATTTACATCAGCTACATTCCGGATCAAAAGATGGTGGAGAGCAAGTCGCTCAAGCTGTATTTGTTCAGCTTCCGCAATCACGGCGATTTTCATGAGGACTGCGTCAATCTCATCATGAAAGATTTAATCAAGCTGATGGCGCCGCGGTATATCGAGGTGTGGGGCAAATTTACGCCTCGGGGCGGCATCAGCATTGACCCCTACTGCAATTATGGCAAGCCGGGTACCAAGTATGAGGAAATGGCCATCTACCGCCTGCGGAACCATGACCTGTATCCGGAGAAGATCGACAACCGCTGACCGGCGGGCAAACTGTTTGCTTTCCCTCCCCTCTGTATGAGGGGATTTTTTGTGCCTTGCGCGGCGCGCGGCACCCGCGCGGCCTGTCATGCATGTTGCGGAAATTTGAACAGGGTATTGACAAACAGGGAACGGGATATTATAATCAAAATAGTTTTATATAAAATGATTTTTATAACAGGAGGGAGCGCCTATGACGCCAAAAATCCAGATACCCAGGGAACATATTTTAGAAACGGCTTTGCAGCTTGTCATCCGCGAGGGGCCGGAAGCCATCAATATCAAGCGCGTGGCACAGGAGCTGGGCAGCTCGACCGCCCCTATTTCCTGGACCTTCGGCAATATGGAGGGCTTTCGCAGCGCACTGGCCAACTATGCCTTAGACTATTTCAACCGTAAAATAGAAAGCGGCCAGAGCGGGAAAAATCCGGTGGCGGCTTTTGCCGTGGTGGGCGAGAGTTATCTGCGCATCGCCTTTGAGGAGCCGAATCTGATCCATTTTGTGCGGAGCAACAGCCGGCGCTTGGTAGCCAAGGGCGGCATTGGCTTTGTGTTTGACGCGGAACAATCGGCCCGCCTGCGGCAAGTGCAGGCCGCCATGTTGGGGGTGAGCGAGGCACAGGCGGCGGAGTTTATGCAAACCGTGGTGATCTTCACCCAGGGGCTTGTGTCGATGGTGGTGGATGGCACCATCCAGATTTCTTATGAGGAAGCTGTCAGGAGAA
>CAZFHQ010000046.1:0-8599 GCA_964519325.1 uncultured Clostridium sp. | reverse complement strand
CAACTTGGGGAGCCAAAAAAGGAAAGACCACCCGAATGGGTGGTCTTTCCTTTTTTGCCCTTTAGCCAGAATCAAGCCAACGCTCTGTGATAAAGAGTCAATCAGCGGCTGTTAACTGGCTGCGGGGGCCACGCTTCCGGTGGGAGACGCAGCAGCCCTCGCAGGAAGAAATACAGAGGGATGCGGGAAGCATTGTTACTGTTGCGCTGCCTGACTGCGTTGGCGGGGGAAACGGACCACGGCTCCCCCCCGCGTGGCCAACGAGTGTCCGTCCGCACTTGCGGACAGCAGTGCGGCTATGTTTCTGACCGAACCGTGCGTACTTCTAAAGCAATCTCGCTGATGGCATTTCCTCTTGTCCGCTTTCCTTTTTTGCCCTCTGGCAGATCCAAGCCAACGCCCTGTGATTAAGAGTCAATCAGCGGCTGTTAACTGGTTGCGGGGGCCGCGCAACAGGAAGAAACAAGGCGTTGGGCGGCGGGTTTTCCGTTATCCGACGATCGCGTTATACCCCAGCATGAACGACAGCATGATCGCCAGGAACGAGAAATTAAAGAGGGAGAATTTCAAAATGTACGACCCGGCCTTGCCGGGGTTGTGGCTGGTGTATTCCCGGAAGGTGATCAGGCTGGCAAGGGAGGCGATCAGCGTCCCCGCGCTGCCGATGTTGAGGCCCACCAGCAGGTCGCGGTAATTTGTGGTGAACTGGGAGAGCAGGATGGCCGAGGGTACGTTGCTGATGACCTGGCAGGACAGGGCGCTGACGATCAGGGTGTTCTGCTCCAGCAGGAAGGCGAAAAAGTCGCGGACAACCTCGATGCGCCCCATATTGCCGGCAAAAATAAAGAAGGCCACAAAGGTCAGCAGCAGCGGGTAGTCCACCATCAGCAGGGCCTTCCGGTCGGCAAAGAGCAGGACAAGAGGGATGACGATCAGCCCGATCCAGTAGGGGATGCCGCGGAACACGATGGCGATGGACAGCGCGAACAGCAGGAGATACAGTATGGTGCGGGCCGGCGGCAGCTTTACCGGTTCGTCGTCCAGATGAAGCGGCTCCGGCTTGACGAAAATCAGGCAGCACACGGTGATCAGCGCGATGGCCAGCAGGAACGGCGGCAGCATGATCCCCATAAACTCCAGGTTGGGAATGTTGAACTTGGAGTAGAGGTACAGGTTCTGCGGGTTGCCAAAGGGGGTGAGCATCCCGCCCAGATTGGCGGCGATGTTCTGCATGATGAAGGTAAAGGCCATGTGCTTTTCCTGGTGGGTGGTGGTGAGCACCAGGTACCCCAGGGGCAAAAAGGTGAGCAGCGCCATGTCGTTGGCAATGAGCATGGAGCCTAAAAAGGTGATGTATACCAGCGCCAGGATGCTCAGGCGGGCGTTGCGGCAAAGCTGCACCACCTTGTGGGCAAGCAGATAAAAGAAGCGGATGTTTTTCAACGCGCAGACGACCGCCAGCACGCAAAACAGGCACGTCAGCGTTTTCAGGTCAAAATAATCGAGATAGGCGCGGTCCGGCGGGACGATGCAGCTGGTGACGACAGCCGCCGTCACCGCGATGCAAAGCACCAGATTTTTCCGCAGCCAGCGAAAGACAGCCGCCATCCGCTCCACCTCCTTTGCCGTTTTCTCTATCATAGCACACTGTAGGGGAAAAAGATAGTTTTTCTCGGATTGGCCTTTTTTTTTGCGGAAGAGTTTGCTATACTAAAAACAGGAATGGAGGGGTACCCATGGGCTGTGTCCACATTTATACCGGCGACGGCAAGGGGAAAACCACCGCCGCCCTGGGCCTGGCGCTGCGGGCGGCGGGCTGGGGCCTTCCTGTGCAGGTGATCCAGTTCCTCAAGGGCAGGCCCACCGGAGAGCTGATGTCCCTTGCGCGGCTGCAGATCCCTGTGCGGCGCAACAGCAGGGATTACGGGTTTTTTTCCAACCTTGGGCCGGCGGAGCGCGCGGCGATGACCGCCGAGCATAACGGCCACTTGCGGGCGGCGCTGGCGCTGCTGGAGGAGGGCCAAACGGGGCTGCTGGTGCTGGATGAGTTCATCGGCGCCTATAACCTGGGCGCGGTGGACCCCACCCTGGCGGAACGCCTGCTGCGGGGCGCGCCCTATCGGGCGGAGCTGGCGCTCACCGGGCGCGGCGCGCCGGCCTGGATGCTGGAGCGCGCCGACTATGTTACCGAAATGACCAAACAGAAGCACCCCTTCGCGCGGGGGGTAACCGCCCGACGGGGGATCGAATATTAAAAGGAGGCGCAAGCCATGCCAAGATTTTTTGTATCAGAACAGCCAAAGGACGTGGTCGGGCTAAGCGGGGAGGACGGGCGGCATATTGCCCGCTCTCTGCGGATGCGGACCGGCGAGTACATTACCTTGTGCGACGGCAAGGGAACCGACTATGATTGCGAGATCACCTCGATCAAAAACGACGAATTTGTGCTGGCCCAGGTGCGCGGCGCATCGCCCAGCGTCGGCGAGCCGTCCCTCCAGGTGACGGTGTATCAAAGCCTGCCCAAGGGCGACAAAATGGAGTGGATCGCCCAAAAAGCGGTGGAGGCGGGCATGTTCCGCCTGGTGCCGATGCTGAGCGAGCGGTGTATTTCCCGACCGGATCTGCACGCGCTGGAGAAAAAGCGGGAGCGCTGGCAGAAGATCGCGGAGGAGGCCGCCAAGCAGTGCGGCAGGGGAATCATTCCCCAGGTCGCGCCGCTCACAGAGCTTCGCGCGGCGATCGCGGAGGCGGCCCGCACAGGGCCGGCGATCTTCTTTTACGAGGGCGGCGGCGACAGCCTGCGCCAGCTGGTCAGCGACGGCATGACGCAGCTTTCCATCTTCATTGGGCCGGAGGGCGGCTTCTCTGAGGACGAGCTGCTCCTGGCCCGGTCCTACGGTGTGCCGGCCGGCTCGCTTGGCCCCCGCATTTTCCGCACAGAAACAGCCTCCACCGCGGCGCTCGCGGCGATCATGGCGCTGACGGGGAATATGTAGCCGCAAGCCCAGGCAGGCGGCGGAGCAAAGGAGGTTCCCCATGCACGGACAAAAGACTGCCATCGTCACCGGCGGAAGCCGGGGCATTGGCGCGGCCACCTGTCGCGCCCTGTTCCAGAGCGGCTGGAACGTGGTTATCAATTATAAAGCCAGCCAGCCCGCGGCGGCAGCGCTGGCGGCGGAACTGAACCGGCAGCGGGCGCCCCAGCGGGCTGTCGCGGCGGGCGCGGATGTGGCCGACCGGTCACAGGTGGAACGGCTGTTCCAAACGGCGGAGGCCCAGTTTGGCGGGATAGACCTGCTGGTGAACAACGCCGGCATTGCCCAGCAGAAGCTGTTCACCGACTTGACCGAAGAGGATTGGCGCGCGATGGTGGGCGTCAACCTGGACGGCGTGTTCTATTGCAGCCAGCAGGCGCTGCGCCGGATGCTGCCCCGCCACACGGGGAGGATCATCAATATCGCTTCCATGTGGGGGCAGGTGGGCGCTTCCTGCGAGGTCCATTATTCGGCGGTCAAGGCCGCGGTCATCGGCATGACCAAGGCGCTGGCCAAGGAGGCCGGCCCCTCTGGCGTCACCGTCAACTGCGTCTGCCCCGGCGTCATCGAAACGGACATGAACGCGGCCCTTTCCCCGCAAACCAGGGAAGCGCTTGAGGCGGAAACGCCGCTGGGCGTCATTGGCACGCCGGAGGACGTGGCGGCGGCGGTCCTGTTTTTGGCTGGCGGCGGCGCGGGCTTCATTACCGGCCAGGTGCTGGGCGTGAACGGCGGGTTTGTCATTTAGGCGCGCGGTTTTTTGGTTTTTTCAGGCAAAGCTCCCGGTTTCCGGGAGCTTTTTTTGCGGAATCCGTGCAATTTTTGCCGATTTGTGCTACAATGAAAGGCGTGTAAGCTTGCACGCGACATTCCAAAAGAGATGAGGGGATCCCGTTGAAGCGACAACTCAAAACCGCGCTGATGAAAAAGCTGCTGGACGCGAAAAAAAAGAAAGCGCCCTTCCATGAAAAGCTGGCCGAGCTTTACCGCCTGCCTTCGGCAGCGCCGGATGATTTTAACAACAGCTATTATTTCTCCGGCCACAGCCTGGCGGGGGAGAGCCTCTTTATGCGCCTGGGCCTGCGCGGCGACGGCACCCGTGAGGTGTGGTTCGTCTACAAAAACGGCGGCGCGCTCTACTGCAACACCGTCACGGAATATACCGCGGCGGAGGACGTCCCGCTGGTTGTTTCCTGCGAGGAGAGCGGCAAGCGCTGGGCTGTCGCCTATGACGGCCCCATGGCGGACCAGCGCGCGCCGGAGCAGACGCTCCGCGGCGTTTTTCACGGGACCTTTACCGCCACAGACCCGATTTTCGACTTTACCTATCACATGAATTCCTTATCCACGGCGGCGGCCATGGCGCGGGAGAAATGGAGCAAGGCCCTGTTCGCGGAGCTGCGGGAGAACAGCCAGACCCACTATGAGCAGAACGGCCGCATCAGCGGCGGCCTGGAGCTGGGCGGCCAGCCCATTGCCATTGACCTGCGCGCCGTGCGGGACCACTCCTTTGGCAAGCGGGACTGGAACTACATGAACCGCCACATCTGGCTGATGGCCGTGCTGGAAAACGGCGATATGATCAACGTGAGCATGGTCAGCTACCCGGCCATGCGCCGGCTGGACGCGGGCAACGTCATCTTTGGCGGCAAGACCATCAGCCTGACGGAGATCGCCTTTCAGGAGGACATGGTTTGCGGCGGCGCCGGCCCGACGGAGTTCCATCTTGCCTGCAAGCTGGAGAACGGGACAACCATGACGGTTTATGCCAAAAAAGAAACGGAGGTCGTCTACACCATGGGCGGCGGCTACACCCTGCGGGAGGGGATCGGCAGCTTCACCATTGACGGCAGAAAGGCGCGGGGCATCCTGGAGTTTGGGTTTCATCAGGACAGCGGCCGCTGGTAAGGAGGGCAACAACCATGCAGATCTATCCATTATTTGAAATTCCAGAGGCGCTGCTGCCGGAGGTGGGCGGCAAGGCCAGGGGGCTTTACCGCCTGCGCCAGACTGGGCTGAATGTGCCGGACGGCTTCATTTTGTACGGGATGCGGGACGAGGTCGATTTGGAGAAGGCGGCCAATTATTTCATGCGCAGCGGCCTTTCCTGCGTGGCGGTGCGCTCCTCTGCCAAAGGGGAGGACGGGGCCGACTTTTCCAACGCCGGGCAGTACGCCACCATTTTGAACGTGCGGGGCAGGGCGGCCTTTAAAGCGGCGGTGACAGCGTGCCTGGCCTCTGTCAACAGTGAAACGGCCAAGACATACGCGGAGGCTTTTTTGGCGGCGCGGCAAACCTCTATGACCGTGGTGGTGCAGCGGATGGTTTCGGCGGAGCGGTCCGGCGTGTGCTTTACCGCTGATCCCACCGGCGACCCCAATACCCTGCTGGTGGAGGCGGTGCGCGGCTTTGGCGAGGCGCTGGTCAGCGGCAGGGCGGCCGCCCAGCAATACCGCCTGCCGCGGGACGGCGCGTTCCCGAAAGACGCCTGCCAGGGGGAGAGCGTGCTAAGCCGGGAGCAGCTGGCGGCGGTGGCGGCCGGCGCCCTGAAGGCCAGGGACGCCCTCAACATGGAGCTGGATACCGAGTGGGCCATTGATGGGACCGGCGCTATCGTGTGGCTCCAGGCACGGCCGATCACCACAGCTGATGGCCCCACCATCCACGAGCTGGACTGCAAGCGGGATCTGACCGGGCGGGTGCTCACCACCTGCAACATCGGGGAGATGCTCCCCGGCGTCGTCACGCCGCTGACCCTTTCCACCAGCGTCAACGGGATCGACTGGGGAATGCGCAAAATGCTCACCACGGTGGGCGCGTATCCTTCCCTGGAGCAGATCCCGCCGGCCTCCTGCATCGTGTCCATCGCCAACACCCTGTTCATCGACCTGACGACGCTCTACAGCATGAGCAAGCGGATCATGGCGGCGGACAAGGGCTCCATCGAACTGTCGATCTGCGGGCGTGTGCTGGAGGACGCGCCGGATACCGATTTTCCGGAGGCCAGCATGGCGACAAAGCTGGCCAACGGCAAAAAATATGCCCAGTTCCTCCTTTCGGTCAAAGCGAAAAAGAGGGAACTGGAGCGGATGGCGTCCTCGCTGGAAATCGAGCCGTCAGACGACCCGGCGGAATATTACCGCCACATTGACGAGAACCTGTTCATGATGGACGAGGCGCTGTTCTGCCACTATGCGTCCTCCTCCTTCTCCGGCGCTATGAGCAGCGCCCTTTACATCGCCATGGAAAAGGACTATGCGGACAAAGCGGACCTGAAGGCGAAGATCGCCGGCGTGCTGGAAAATATCGACGGCATCGAGAGCGTGGACATCCTCCGGTCCCTGCGGCGCCTGGCGAAGGCGGTGCTGGCGCGCGACCCCGCGGCGGCGGAGCTTACCACGGCGGAGCTTGCCAGCCTGATCCACAGCGATACCGGCGAGATCCAGTACAAATACCGGGAGTTCCTGGAGCGCCACGGCCATCGGGCCATCCGGGAGGCGGAGCTGCGCAGCCCGGCCTGGAAGGACGATGAAAGCGCCCTGATGGAATATCTGCGCGTTGTCATCGCTTCCGGCGCGGAGGAAACGGCGGCAGACCGGGAAAGCTGGCTGAAAAACCGGGACGAATTGCTGGCCGGCTGCAAAAAATCAGCGCAAAAGGGCTTTTCGTTCCTCATTCAGCAGGCGCGCAAGGGTGTGCGGGACCGGGAATACACCAAATCAATGATTATCAAGATCATCGACCCGTTCAAGCGGGCCTACCGCGATTTGGCGGCCATGCTCACGGCGCGGAACCTGCTGGTGGACGAGGACTGCATTTTCTTCCTGACCCATGCGGAGATCGGGCGGCTGATCCTGGAGCAGGACACCACGCTGGTAAAAACGGCGCTGGCACGCCGTCGGCTGATGCCGGAGCAAAAGCAGCTCTGTTATCCGGAAGTCTCCATTGGCAGGCCGCGGGCAGCGGCGTTCGCGGTCGCCGAGGGCGCCACTGTGTTCCAGGGCGTGCCGGTGAGCCGGGGCATTGCCGTGGGCAAGGCCCGGGTGGTGCGCAGCATGGAGGACGCCAGGCAGCTCCAAAAGGGCGAGATCATGATCGCCGGCTTTACGGATATTGGCTGGTCGCCCTATTACTGCATGATCGACGGCCTGGTGACCGAGGTAGGCTCGGCGCTGTCCCACGGCGCGGTGGTGGCGCGGGAGTACGCCCTGCCGCTGGTGGTCAATCTGCCGAATATCACAGCCAAGATCCGGACCGGCGATTATGTGTCGGTGAACGGCTCCACCGGACGGGTGGAGGTTTTGGAGGAGGCGGAGGCCAAGGCCCGCATGGCGCAGGCTTAGCGGCCAAACCGAAATTGGAATCGTTGCGTTCTTTTGGCAGGGCTTTGCCCTGCTTTTTCTTTTTGCGGGCCAAACAACAATGGCGGCGCGCTTATAAATAGGAAAGCAGCTCCTCCGGCCGGTCGATCAGGACCGTTGCGCCGGCGGCCCGCAGCTCCTCCGCTGTGCGGAACCCCCATGTCACGCCAATGGTTTGGATGCCCGCGTTTTGGCCGGTGCGCATATCCACGTCGCTGTCGCCAATGTAAAGGCATTCTTCTTTGGAAACGCCGGCCAGCTTCAGGATCTCCCACACGCCCTCCGGCGCGGGCTTTTTCGGGAAGCCGTCCACCTGGCCCCGGCATACCGCAAAGGGAATCTCCGGAAACAGGGAGGCCGCCACCCGCTTTGTTATGGCGTCCGGCTTGTTGGAAAATACCGCCAGCCCAACGCCGCGCCGGCAGAGCGTTTGCAGCAGCTCCCGCACGCCGTCGTATTCCTTGACCAGATGCATGGGGTCCGCGGCGTACAGCTCGCTGTAAACGCGATACAGCGCGTCATATTGCGCCTGGGTATAGTCGCCCAGCGAGGCGGCGATCAGCCGCCGCAGCAGGGTGCGCACGCCGCTGCCAACCATGTATTGGATCGCCTGCCGATCCTCCACCCTGGGAAAGCCGCACCGCTCCAGGGCGGTGTTGCAGAAGGAATAGAGGGAATCCAGCGTGTTGGACAGGGTGCCGTCCAAATCAAAAATACAAAAACGGATCATATGGTTTCTCCTTTCGGGTTCTGTAGTCAGTATACCACAGAATTCCCCCAGGGAAAACGAGAAATTCCGCCGGGGTGATTGCGGCGTCACGGAGAATGTGATATACTGGACAACAGGAAAAATTTGCGATCGGATGATTTGATCAAGAAAAGGAGCGAGCGCTGTGAATATGGGAGAACGCGCATTGAAAAAGCACTTGGAGTGGCACGGGAAAATTGAGGTGACGCCAACTTGCCCGCTGGAGTCGGCGGACGACCTGGCCATCGCCTACACGCCGGGCGTCGCCGCGCCCTGCATGGAGATCAGCAGGGACGGGGCCAGGGTATATGATTACTGCCGCAAATGGAACCTGGTGGCCGTGGTGACCGACGGTACCGCTGTGCTTGGCCTGGGCGACATCGGCCCGGAGGCGGGTATGCCGGTGATGGAGGGCAAAGCCGTCCTGTTCAAAACCTTTGGCGATGTGGATGCGT
>CAZFHQ010000045.1:6445-8792 GCA_964519325.1 uncultured Clostridium sp. | reverse complement strand
TTCGGGCATTTAGCCCAAAAATAAAATTTTATACGGTTTATTGTCCTCCTTGAGCCGTTCCAAAGACTCAAACAGGGTGGAAAATTTTTCTCCGCCCCGAATATCCGTCACGACCGCTACACGCTCAAACCCGGTCTGGGACTGAAGGCACAGGTCGTAAAAGGGCAGGATCAGCTTTGGCGGAATGTTATCCAGGCAGTAAAATCCGATGTCCTCCATGGCGTCGATGGCGACGGATTTGCCCGCGCCGGACAAGCCTGTTACAATGACAAACTCCATAATGCCCTCCTTGTTTCAAATCTCTCTCTTCAAACGACGGGAGCGAAAGGCTCCCAAACAACCCTCAGCGCCCCACCGGACGGATCTCGCATTCCAGCGTGACGCCAGTCTCCTCCAGCACCGTTTTCTGGATCAGCGCCACCAGCTCCAATACATCCTGACAGGAAGCGCCGCCGACATTCACGATAAAACCGGCGTGTTTTTCGCTGACCATAGCCCCGCCGATCTGACGCCCCTTCAGGCCGCACTGCTCAATCAGCGCACCGGCAAAGTGGCCCTCCGGCCGCTTGAACACGCTGCCCGCACTGGGGTATTCCAGCGGCTGCTTTGTTTTGCGCCGGGTGATGTAATCCTCCATCGCCGCGCTGATCGCCTGACGGCTGCCGGGCGTAAGCTGCACCGTAACCGAGAGGATCACATCGTCCCGTGCATGGAATACGCTGTGGCGGTAAGCAAGCTCCAGTTCCTCCTTTGCCATGGTGCGGACAGTACCGTCCGCAGCCATGCAGCTGCACGAAACCACCACATTTTTCATCTCTGAACCATAAGCGCCGGCATTCATAAACAACGCGCCGCCAGCCGAGCCGGGGATCCCCCAGGCAAATTCCAGACCGGTCAAGCTGTGATCCAGCGCCGCCTTGCACAGGGAGGAAAGGGGGGCGCCCGCGCCGCAGGTGATCGTGTCGCCATGGCAGGTGAGCACAGCAAGCTCTCCCGCCAGCAGGATCACCGCCCCCTCGATCCCGCCGTCGCTCACCAGCAGGTTTGAGCCCTTGCCGATGATATGGTACGGCACCGCAAGCTGGCGGGCCCGTGCGAGCACTGCCCGCAGGGCGTCCTCTGTTTTCACTGTGAGAAACAGGTCAGCCGGCCCGCCGATCTTAAAGGTCGTGTGCCGCTGCATTGGCTCCTGCCAGCTCACATCACATCCGTTTGCGGCTGCCGCCGCACCCAAAGCTTCGATTTGATTCATGCTTACCTCGCAGTCGTTGTTTTCGTCAAATGTCCAGTTCGATCATGTGTTCTTCAATGCCCAGGCTTCCGACGTCGATACCCAGGTTTTTCATCAGATCCAGGGCTGCGTCGTTGCCGCTGGCCTTTTGCCTGTTATTCATGGCGGCCACTTCAATGATCACGGCCAGATTCCGTCCCTGCCGCACCGGAATGGTCAGCACCGGAATTTTCAGGCCCAGAATTTCAGTATAATCCCGGTTCAGGCCCATCCGGTCATACGACTTGGTTTCGTCCCAGGATTCCAGGTTGACAATAAAGTCGATTTTCTCAGTGGGCTTTACAGCGCCCATACCAAACAGGCTTGCCACATTGACGATGCCGATGCCGCGGATCTCGCTGAAATGCCGGATATTGACCGGCGCGGAGCCCACCAGCGTTTTGGCGGAAACACGGCGGATCTCTACCGCGTCGTCCGCGATCATCCGGTGTCCCCGCTTGACCAGCTCGATCGCCGTTTCGCTTTTGCCAACGCCGCTGTCGCCCACAATAAAGATGCCTTCGCCATACACCTCTACCAGCACGCCATGGCGGGTCACACGGGGCGCAAGCTCGACATTCAAAAAGGATACCAGCGCCGCGACTACGCTGGAGGTAGCGTCATCTGAGGAAAAGACCGGCACCTCATAGCTTTGCGCCACTTCCATAAAAATTTCGCTGGGCTGGATCCCTCTGGCAAAGATCACAGCCGGCGGCTTTTGCGAGAGGATCTTCTCCAGGGCGTCCCGCCTGTGGTCGTCCTCCATAGAGGCGAGATACGAAAATTCCTGATTGCCGATCACGATGATCCGGGAGGCCTCAAAGTGCTCCAGATAACCGCTGAGCTCCAGCCCTGGGCGGTTCACCTCGCGGGATTCTACAAACTGCGTCTCCAACGCCGTGGGGGTATAAAGAGTTTCCAGGGATAATTCTTTTGCAACTCTGTCCAAAGACAACCGATATTCTGACATCGCGTTCACCGCCTAATTTGAAATGTTATTTTATTATAACATAAGTTTCATAAAAATGCACCTATTGCAAGCACAAATTAACGAATCCACAAAATTATGTTTCAACG